>JANYAG010000086.1 GCA_025361465.1 Gemmatimonadota bacterium | reverse complement strand
TCTTCGAATGACAGATGATGGTGACATCCTTGCCGGCACGCTTGACGTCGGCGAGGCCGATCGGGACCAGATACTCCCCGTCAGGCACTTCGCCCTTGGTGTTGTAGAGCATCTCGCCTTCGATGAACACCACCGGGTTGTCATCGCGAATCGCGCTCTTCAGCAATCCCTTGGCGTCGGCCGGCGTGGCGGGCATTACCACCTTGAGGCCCGGGATGTGCGCATACCAGCTCTCGAAGGCCTGCGAGTGCTGGGCGCCGAGCTGCAGCGCCGCGCCGCCGGGGCCGCGGAAGACGAGCGGGCAGCCAATCTGGCCGCCGCTCATGTAGCGGATCTTGGCGGCAGTGTTGACGATCTGGTCGATGGCGAGCAGGGCGAAGTTCATCGTTATCATTTCGATGACGGGCCGCAACCCGACCATGGCGGCGCCCACGCCGATGCCGGTGAAGCCCAGCTCGGCGATCGGCGTGTCCACCACCCGACGGGGGCCGAATTCCTCGAGCAGGCCGCGGCTGACCTTGTACGCGCCCTGGTACTCGGCGACCTCCTCACCGAGCAGGAAGACACTCTCGTCCCGATGCATCTCTTCGCGGAGCGCGGCGTTGAGCGCGTCACGATACGTCATGACCGCCATCAGCTGGCCTCCGGCGCATAGACGTCGGTCCACAGCTCACCGGGTTCCGGCTCGGGGGAGTCCTGCGCGAACTGCAGCGCGTCGGCCACCACGGCCTGCACCTCGGCTTCCAGCGCCGCGAGCTGGGCATCGTCGAGCAGGCTCATGTCCCGCATCCGGGTCTCGAGCAGGATGATCGGGTCGCGCAGGCGCGAGAGATCGAGTTCTTCCTTGGTCCGGTACGTCCCGCTCGCCGCGTCGGACATCGAGTGGCCGACGTACCGAAAGGTCCGGATCTCGAGCAGCGAGGGCCCATCGCCGGCCCGCGCCCGCGCCACGGCGGCCTCGGTCGCTTCGCGGACCGCCACGACATCCTGGCCATCAACCTCGATGCCGGGGATGCCATAGCTGGCGGCGCGCAACGACAGGTCGGTGATGGCCGCAGCCCGCTGGACCGCGGTCCCCATGCCATAGCCGTTGTTTTCGATCACGAAGATCGCCGGCAGGTTCCACAGCGCGGCGAGGTTGAGCCCTTCATGGAACGAGCCGATGTTCGCAGCAGCCTCGCCAAAGTAGGTGATCGACACCTGGTCGGTCTGGCGGTACTTCGCCGCGAAGGCGAACCCGGCACCAAGCGGGATCTGGCTGCCGACAATGCCATGCCCGCCCATGAAGTGCAGCGACGCGTCGAACAGGTGCATCGACCCGCCCTTGCCCTTCGAGCAGCCGGTGGCCTTGCCAAAGAGCTCGGCCATCACGGAGCGGGCGGACAGACCGCGCGCCAGCGCCTGGCCATGTTCGCGGTATGCGCTGACGACATAGTCATCGGGGCGGAGGGCGGAGATGGTGCCCACCGCCACCGCTTCCTGTCCGATGTAGAGGTGACAGAAGCCGCCGATCTGGCCGAGCGAATAGGCCTCGCCGACCTTCTCCTCGAAGCGCCGGATGAGCAGCATGCTGCGCAGCCATTCGCGATAGTGCTCGGCGAACGGCGCGTCTGGCCCGCGCCGCCGGGAGCGCGACGTCGGTGCGGTGGTGGTTGCCATCAGGACCCCTGACCCGGTTGTGCGGCAGCGTCCGGGAGCGCGGTCCTGGCGTGATCGATCTGCTCCCAGGCGTGATACGACGACCGGGTGAGCGGCGAGGCCTGCACGTGCGTGAAGCCCATCGCCATGCCGATCTCGCGAAGTTCGGCAAATTCCTCCGGCTTGTAGTAGCGTGCCACCGGAAGGTGTGCCGGGGATGGCCGGAGATACTGCCCCAGGGTGACGATGTTCACGTCGTGGCGGCGCAGGTCACGGAGGCAGGTGATCACCTCATCCCACTCTTCCCCCAGGCCCAGCATGATGCCCGACTTCGTGAGCGCGGTGGGGTCCATGGCGCGCGCGTTGGCGAGCACACGCAGCGCCCGCGCGTAGCGGCCACCGGGGCGCGCCATGCGGTAGAGCCGCTCGGCGGTCTCAAGGTTGTGGTTCAGGATGTCCGGCTTGGCATCCATGACGATCTGCAGCGCGTGCGCGGATCCCTTGAAGTCCGGAATCAGCACTTCGACCGAGGTGTTCGGCAGGCGCTTCTTGATCTCGGTGATGCAGCCCGCGAAAGCTTCAGCACCGCCGTTAGGGAGGTCATCGCGGTCGACCGACGTGATCACCACATGCTCCAGCCCCATCCGCGCCACCGCCTCGGCCAGGCGCACCGGCTCGGCGGCGTCGAAGGGTTGCGGGGTGCCGTGGGCGATGGCGCAATAGGCGCAATTCCGGGTACAGACGTCGCCGAGGATCATGAAGGTGGCGGCCTTGTGGTCCCAGCACTCGCCGATATTCGGGCAGTGGGCTTCCTCGCACACGGTGTGGAGGCCCAGTTCGCGCATCATCTGCTGGACTTGGAGGTACCCGGTGCCGCCGGGGGCCTGCACCTTGAGCCACGAGGGCTTCCTGGCGACGGGTGCGACAGCTGGGGGGGCCGTTTCGGGCCCCCCAGGACGGTCCTGCCGGGTCAACTGAACGAACGGTGCGGCCACGCGGGTATGCCCCTCGGAATCCGGTGATCCCAGCCGCCTGCAAGCGGCACAAGCCCCGAAAGATAGCCGAGCGCCGGAGGGGGGTGAATCGGCCTCACCAATCCCAGAATCGGGTCGGTCCCACCGCGGCGAGTTCCTCGCCGACATCCTGACCGCCGATACCACGCGCGACCAGTTCCGCCGTCACTCCGGCCAACAGGATGCCGTTGCGGCCATGGCCGACGGCATACCAGAGTCCGGGGAGCCGCGGTTCCGGGCCAATGATCGGGAGGCCATCAGGGGTGCCTGGCCGCAACCCTGCCCAGGTGCGCGTCGGGGTGAGCTGGGCGAGGGGGGGGTGGAGCAAGGCCGCCCGGGCGATCAATCCGCTGATTCCCTCGGCGGTGACCGCGGCATCGAAGCCGACATGTTCCATGGTTGAACCGACCAGCAGTTCGTCGCCCCGACGCAGCAGGTAGCACTTCTTGCCATAGACCACGTTGGCGGCGAGCGCATCGGGGCAAGGGAACGACGCCATCTGGCCGCGCACCGGTTCGACCGACACCGGCCGCGGCAGCTGGTTGAGTCGGCCGGCCCAAGCACCGCCGGCGAGGATGACCACCGGGGCCGCATAGCGATCGCGTTCGCCGATAACCCCCCGCAGCTGATCGGCCTCCCGGTCGAGTCCCATGGCGGTGTCGTGGATGATCCTGGCCCCGTGCCGAACCGCGTCGGCGCGGAGGGCCGCGACCAGTTCGATCGGGTTGAGCACGCCGTCTTCCGGTGACCAGAAGCCGCCATGCGTCTTGGGAAGCCACGGCCAGCCGAGGGCGACTTCGTCCGGTTCGAGCCATTCGGCGTGATGGGATTGCTGCCGCTGCCGGGCGACCTTGGCCTTGAAGGCCACGGCATCAGCCTCGGTGTGGGCGACCTGAAGGATGCCCTGCTGTCGCAGGTCGATGTTGATGCCGGTGGCCTCCTGCAGGGCCGGGACCGTTTCCCGGTAGAACGCCCGGCCCGCCAAGCCGAGCGGCAGGAGGGGGTCGTTGGGTGTCGGCTCGATCTGCGCGGCCAGCATCCCGGCGGCGGCCCGCCAGGCCTCACCGGGAGTGTCGTCCCGCTGCATGACCGTGACGGCAGCCCCGGCCCGGCTCAGCGCCCAGGCGCACGCCGATCCGACCACGCCTCCGCCGATCACCACGACATCTCCGGTTACGGACATATGATGCGACCTGAAACCTGGGTTGGGGGGGAAACGTATTCTACCACATGGGCGCGCATGGGGCGCGGCCCCAGTCTTCGCGGGAGTCTAACATGATTCGCAACATCACGGGGTTCGCCATCTTCGCCTTTGTCGCGATGATCGGGTTCAGGCTCCTGATCGCGGCGTTCGGCTGGCTCATCGGCCTGGTGATGACGGTGTTGATGTGGGCGCTGGTGGGCTTCGTCATCTACACCCTGATGAAGATCTTCGCACCGGGCATGGCGTCGAAGGTTCGCGAGACGATCCGGGGCAATTCAGCCACGACCAGCTGAGTCGCCCGCGTTCATCATCCGCCGACGCGTCCCGTGGTATCGGGAGGCGTCGGCGGTTGTGCGTCCGGTGGTGGGATGGTGGAGGAGTGGAGGTGCACCACGCGCCAGCTGCCATCGCGCAGGTGCGCCACGATGATGGTCGCATAGCCCGACGTGGCGGTCTGTCCCGGCGCGCCGGGAATCCAGCGGTACTCGATCGATCCCCAGATCAGGCTCGAGGTCACCATCGTCTTGCTCGATCCGAGCAGGAGGCGTCCGCCCGGGCTCAAGCCAGCCAATCGCGGGGCTTCGGTGCGCTGCTCCCCATTCGCCACGACTTCGGCATCGGCGCTGTAGACCGAATCGGGATTCGCGAGCGCGGCGTCGGCGGTGAGGGCGCGATTGATCAGCACGTTCGCAATGGAATCACCGAGCATCGCCCCGACGCTCACGGCGATCCCGGCCCGCGGGTCCACGGCCACTGGTCGCGTGATGCACCCGGAGAGGAGCAGCAGCACCACGGCGACCGGGAGCTTCATGGCTTGAGGAAGGTGTTGGTGATCTTGACCAGCTTGAAGGTGACCGTGCCGAACTCGGTCCCGGCCTGGATCTGCACCGGAATCCGGCGGGCATCGTCCGTGAGCCAGAGCCGCGAGTTCCACTTCTTCAGGAACATTCCGTGCGGTGGATCCTCGACGATCGGGTAGAGCACCAGACAGGAGACTCGGCTGCCGTCGGGCATGGTGAGCAGCTCGCGCCGGAGGACCTGGATCGTCACCGCGCCCTTGGTGGCATTGAAGTAGTTCGCGAAGACGTAGGTCTTGTTGACCTCGAGCGGGATGAACCGGATGAAGTAGAAGAAGGCGACATCGTCGAGCGGGGTCTTCGCGGTGGGGACGGTGATGGCGTAGTTGTTGTCGCGGAAGAAGCCGGAGTCCGGGTAGATCTGATGATCATCGATGCGGTGCTTGCCGTTGTCGTGGACATCCTTCAGGAATCGCCGCGAGATGAAGTCGGCCACCCCGGTCCATGACGTGAACTCGCTCTGGCTCTTGTACAGCCCGAGAATGCCCGAAACCTCGGTGGCAAAGACGAACTTCCAGCCGGGCACGCCGCGCACGGTGTCGATGCCGACGACGCGAAGGGTGGCACTTCCCCCGCCCAGCCTGTTGCTTGCCCGGTATTCAAGGCGCTCGCCCACGGCGAAGGGCAACCGCGAGGGTGGCGTTGGGGTCGTCGCGATGCTGACCTGGAACAGGGCACCGACGACGAGCGAAATCACGCCGGTTCCTTGGCGGTGGCCGCCTTGGGTGCCCGGTCCGGCGGGGGGACCGGCGGCTTGACGAGATGCCGCCGTGCGGCCCAGAGCTCGCGTGCGCGCGGCCACGCTGCATGGCGACTCGGCCGCTGGAGTCGATCGACGCGCTCGACCACCGTGATCGTCTCGACTCGGCGCGCGCCCGCGGCGGTCCACGAGAGCAGTTCGGCGTTGGCCGCCCACCCGTCGGTGGCCAGCCAGCGGTCCGGGCGATCCCGAAACGCATTCCGCAAGGCGATGAGCCGGAAGGCAACATACCCCGAGACGACGTCGCGCACCCCGAGCACCCGCACGCGCGAGCCGAGCAGCCGCGGCGCCCAGCGGCGCACCGCCCGGCGCCAGCGGTCCGGTTCCAGCGAGGTGTCCGCCTCGCCGACCACGACATCCGCGCCGCTGTCGAGCCGCTTGAAGAACTCGGTCAGGCTTTCGGGGTCGACGGTAAAGTCGGCCGGCATCAGGATGGCCGCGTCGCGCTTGTGCCGATCGCTGAGCCGGAGCGCTTCCTGCAGCAGGCGCTCGACCGTGGCGGCGTAGCCCAGCGGCTGCTCGGAGCGCAGCACCGTGAGCGGCAGCGCCTTGACGTAGGCGGCGAGCACCTCGTCAGTCTGGTCGGTCGAGGCGTCGTCGCCCACCAGCATCTGGTACTTGCGCGTCGATCCTTCGAGCACGCGGCTCGCCTTCCACAGCAGGAGCCCGACAGTGGCCGCTTCGTTGCGGCTTGGTACGCAGAGATAGATCATGAACCGGTCGGTGTCGTCATGGGCGAACGATACACGTCGAGGCAGCCGTCCACCAACCGCTCAGCGCCGGGCTGCGGCCACCATGGCGGTAAAAAGCCGCAGATCTTCTGCGGTCGTGGCGAAGGCCAGCTCCTCGGGGTGCCACTGTACGCCAACGATCCATTCCAGCGGGTCGCGGCTCTCCAAACCCTCGATGATGCCATCGGGCGCGGTGGCGGCGACGACCAGCCCGGCGCCCACGCCATCGATCGCCTGGTGATGGAACGAGTTGGCACTGAACTCGTGCGTCTCCAGGATCTGGCCGAGGCGCGAGCCCTCGGACAGCGTGACCAGATGGGCCGCGCGATGACGCGGGGTGGCGGGGTTGTGTGCGATCGCGCTGGGGCGCTGTGAGGGGATGTCCTGGATCAGCGAACCGCCGCACGCCACGTTGAGAAGCTGAATGCCACGGCAGATGGCGAGGATCGGCAGGTCGCGCGCGCGGGCATCCGCCACCAGGGCGAGTTCATTGGCATCCCGCCGGAGGTCGACGGTCCCGAGCCGGGGGTGCGGCGCGGCATTGTAGCACGCGGGATCCACGTCCTCGCCGCCGGTGAGGAGGAGGGCATCACACTCGCCGAACAGGTCGATCGATTCCTCCGGCGAGCATTCCGGGACGAGCAGGATGGGGATGCCGCCGGCCGCGAGGACGGCGCGCACATACGCGGCATTCACGCCGGTGCGCGGCTGGTCCTCCCACTGGCGGGTGACGCCGGTGACACCGATGCGCGGACGGCTCACGTTTTGGGCTCGGTGAACAGCGGACACTTGGGGTCTTCATAGCCCTTCAAGTCGATGCGGACGCCGAGCAGCGGAAGAGCCGAGTCACGAACGGTCACGGTGCCGAGGACGTTGGCGTTGGGCACGGCCCTCCCGTCGAACAGCAAGATGCCGAGCGGCGTGTTCCTGGGACCGACCAGGATGACACCGTACCCCGGGAGCGCGCCCACGGGAATCTTCCCTTCGACGGTGAAGGCCATGCCGGCCGAGTCGCGGGACTTCAGGAAGGCGTCAAGCAGGGGCCCGGCGACGACCCGAACCGGCAGGGTGGCCGGCACGGAATCGGGGATCGCTTCCAGCATGTTGCCCCGGGCGAAGGCATCCTTGACCGCCAGCGGTCCGGTCAGCGCCGCAATCCCGCAGGTGGCCGATCCGCTTCCGGCCGACTTGCCACAGGCGACCAGTGAGGTGGTGAGGGCAAGGGCAAGCAAGCCGATGAAGCGTCGCATCGTGGGCTCGACGAGGTGAGGAACGCGAAATGTACACGGGGGTGCTTGCTTGACCGCCGCGCCGCCCGGCGGGTACCATTCGCGCCTCACCCTGACCCGTGTGATCGATGGATCTCGACGAAATCAAGGCACAGCTCGACCGCCTGTTTGCGGGGCGGCCCAATCGACCGACCCGAGAACAGGCCGCTGGCCTGCGTGAGGCGCTGGTTGGGTTCAAGGTCGGGATCGGCGAATTGCGCGAGGCCCTGGCGCGCAGCGAACGCGAGCTCGAGGCCGCCCGGCGCGACATGGCGGACTACGAGCGTCGTGGACGCCTGGCGCTGGAGATCAACGACGCCGAGACGAGTCGGATCGCCGAGGAGTACACCACCAAGGCGCGGGAACGCGTCGATCTCCTCGAGCGCAAGGTGCTGGTGCAGCGGGATGAGGTCACCATGGCCGAGCGGGAGTACGACGCCACCATGGCGCGCTACCAGGCGGCCTCGCGCGGGATACCCTTTCAGGAGGAATCGGCCGCCGATCCGCTGGCCGAAGGCCCTCCGCCAATGAACGAAGCGCTGCTCGATCACCGCGCCAAGGAAGCGGCGGTGGAAGCCCAACTCGCCCTGCTCAAGAAGAAGTTCGAGGAGCGGAAGTAGCGCACGACAAGCTCGCTCCTCGTTCCTCGCTTTTCCCTTCTGCTATTTCTTCGGTTTCGCCAGCGTCCGGTACGGCACGTCCGGCGGTGCGTCTCCCTTGGGCCAATCCCGTTCCTTGCCGGGAAAATCGGGTCGTGATTGCGCGGCGACGTAGGCCGCGACGTTGACGGCATCGACTTCGCTCGTGGTGCCGGGCTTGTCGAACGGCATGTTGGCGTGAATGAAGCCGGTCAGCGTGCGGAGGCGGCCCATCCCGGCGCCGATGTTGAACGATCGCGGGCCCCAGAGTGGTGGCGCGATCGTCGTGCCGTCCCCGGTCGCGCCGTGACAGCGGGCGCAGGACGTCACGAAATACGCGGCGCCCGCGACCGTATCGCCAGCGAGTGCGGTGCCGAGCGTGACGCCCTGTCCCGGGACCGAGTCGCCCACGGCGATCCCCCGGGAGACAAACGCAAAGTAGGCCACGATGTCCCGCATCGCCGGGTCGTCGAAGGCGAGCGCGCGGCCGTTCATCGAGCGCTCGAAACAGTCATTGATCCGGTCCTCCAGTCGCTGCACGGCCGCGACGCGGGAGCGGTATTGCGGGAAGCGGGCGTAGACCCCGGTGAAGGGAATGGCCCCGGGTTTCCGGCCTTCGTCGAGGTGGCACGAGGTGCAGCGCAGCGCATTGCCGACATGATCGGGTAGTGAGTCGCGTGTAGCAACCAGGAGCGCGTGCCCCCGGCGAATGCTGCGGCCAATCCCCCCCTCGGGGACCGCCGACCCATCCGGGCCTCGCAGCTCGCCGGCCACACCCGCCGGTGTGGCCGGCTTGGGGCCGCACGCAACGAGCATCCCGAGCAGGGCCAGGGGGAACCGCCCGGCAGCGGAATGCGCCAGCCCTGGTCTCCCCGTGCGTGCTGGCGACATCGGCATCACCCCGTCTTGAACCACATCCGCACGGCCATCACCGCCAGGAAGACCGCAAACGCCCGCTGCAGGGTGGCCGGCGCGACCGTTTGCGCATAGCGGGCGCCGATCCATGCACCGATGGCGAGTCCGATGGCCAGCAGGATCGCCGCCCGGATATCGATATGATCGTGC
>JANYAG010000107.1 GCA_025361465.1 Gemmatimonadota bacterium | reverse complement strand
TCGGCGAGCGATCGTGGCCAGAAAGGTGCACAGCGCGGCCGTCGGCGCAGTGAGAACGACGGCAGCTTCGCGCATCTCGTGAGCGATCAGGTTCGGTTGCTGCTCGAGGTAGCGCTTCACCGAGTCCGGTTCGAAGATCCGGAAGTGCAGATCCGGTACCATCGAGTCGACCACGACCACACCGTGCAGCGGTAGCAGCAGGCTCCGGTAGAGGTCGCTGGCGTCAGGGGACGGATCAACCGGCGACACGTCGAGCACGAGCAGTGGACCGATGTGTCCCAGTAGGGCCTCGAATCGCCCGGTCTTCCCGTCTCCGTCGGTGTACGCGAGCGTATAGCCATTGGGTGGAAGCGCCGTGATGACGACAAACTCCTTGTCGTTCTCCCCCTGCCAGGTCCCCAGCAATCGCGCGTCGAATACCGCGTCTGCCGCCGGAACGAAGGGGGCCACCGAGGCCACGCCGCAGGCTGCCAGGCTGACGGTGGCGAGGAACGCGGTGGCGAATCGCAGTGACATGGTGGGATCCCTCAGGCCGGAGAAATCCGGCCCAGCTGAAGCGGCCGCTCGGTGGCAGCCAGCACGACGTCCGCCGCATAGATCACCGTTGTCACCAACGCGAGGTACGCTCCGATATTGGCGTCGCCAGGAATGAAGGAAAAAAGACAGACGGATGCGTTCGGCAGGTACGCGACGCGGAGAGCGAGGAATTGACGCCGAGACTCCGATTCTGGTGACTTGCGAGCGCGGAGGAGCACCAGAGTGCCCAGGACGACCACAGCCAACGGCAGAAGGTAGGCGACCCAATCGCTGAGGCCCGACGGCAGTGAGGTGTTCTCACCAGGGAGATACAGCGACAGCGTGACGCAGATGGTTGCGACCGACCAGACGTAGATCGCGCGCCGGACCCCGGCACTCAGTTCTCCCCGCTGCAGCTGTACCATCCGGGCGGCAACCGCCACAAACGGAACCAGGAACGGCACCGCCAGCCGCCAGAGCAGGCCATCCCTGATCGCCATCAATCCTGAGGTGCTCCACGCAAACGGGAGGAAGAAGGTAACGACTCCGAGGAGGCTGGCGATCATGAGCAGCCTGTGCATGGTGGACATTGGGGTCTCCGTTGGCTGAGTGCGGCTGAGCCGGTCGGGTTGCTACCAGCCAAGCTACGCCAAACCCCCGAGTCAGCAACCGACGACTCGGGGGTTTGATCAATTCAAGCGGGAGACGGGGCTCGAACCCGCGACCGTCAGCTTGGGAACCTGCCCCGCGAGCGTCAGCGAGCGCTATTTGGGGGATTCCCCGCTCGTGGGCGCTCACCGGCACATCCTGGCTCCAGCAATCGGCAGCCCCTTGCCAGCCGGTAATTCGGAGCGAACCTTTCCCCATGGCTCTGGCCGCTGGTTCACGCCTCGGACGCTACCAGATCCTCTCCCTGCTCGGGGCCGGCGGGATGGGGGTAGTGTACCGCGCCCACGACGAGCGACTCCAGCGCGATATCGCGCTCAAAGTCCTCCCGCCGAGCGTTCTATTTGATGAGACGGCGCGTCGGCGCTTTCGCAAGGAGGCGCTGGCGCTCGCCAAGCTCAGCCACCCGAACATCGCGGCAGTCTATGACGTGGGCGAAGAGGGCGACACCGCCTACCTCGTGATGGAGTGGGTGCCGGGCGAGCCGCTATCCAGCCGACGGCAGCACGGGCCGCTTCCCGTCACGGAAGTCCTCAGCTACGGGATCCAGATCGCCGAGGCACTCGAGGAGGCGCACGAGCGCGGCGTGGTGCATCGTGACCTCAAGCCAGCCAACGTGATGGTCACGCCGCGCGGCCAGGTGAAAGTGCTCGACTTCGGGCTCGCCAAGCTACTCGCGCCGGGAGACGAGCAGAATGCCACGCTTTCCCGCAGCGAACTCGGTGCGCCGGCGGGCACCCCGCTCTACATGTCACCAGAGCAGGCGTTTGGCGAGGCGGTCGACGGGCGGACCGACCTCTGGAGTCTCGGCGTCGTACTCTACGAACTGCTCGCCGGGCGAGCGCCGTTCGAGGGGGCCACCGACTGGGCGCTCCTCCAGGCTGTGAGTCAGCAGACGCCCCCGTCCCTCACCGTCCTGCGCCCCGACCTCCCGGCAGGAGTCGAGGCACTGATTTCGCGCGCGATGTCACGCGACATGGCGGCGCGTTTTGCGAGTGCGGGCGCAATGCGCACCGCGATGCAACTCGCGATGGCGAAGATGTCGGGCGACACGCGCCCACTAGCGGCGGGGATGTTGCCGCGCATCAGGCGCTGGCGCTGGGCCGCGGCTACGGCAGTGGCCCTGGTCGGCGCACTCGCGCTTGGTGGCTGGTATCTGGTGCGGAATGCACACCAGCGGTGGGCTCGCCTCGAGGCCCCGGCGATCATCACACGCCTCATGGATGCCGACCTCCGGCTAGGGGCGTCGGCGGTGTTGCAGCGGGCGCTCGGCTACCTGCCGGGAGATTCCGTCCTCACGAATCTCGCGGCGGCACAACGGAGCACCATCGCGATCACCACCACGCCAGCGCGCGTCGAAGTGGCCGTGCAGGACTATCTCACGCCTGACAGCGCTTGGCGGGTGCTCGGGTCGACGCCGCTCTCGCACGTCGAGCTGCCGAAGGGGTACTATCGCTGGCGGCTGACTCCGCCGGGCGGCAAGCCGGTGATCATCGCACCTCCGATGCACCAGAAGATGCACTTCGCGCTCGACAGTATGGCGATGGCGCCGCCGGGAATGGTGCGAGTCGGTGCCGATACATATGGCGACTATATCGCCTTCATCGGCTGGGTGGGGCCGTACCAGCTCCCCGCGTTCGACATCGATCGCACCGAGGTGACGAACGCCGAGTATCAGCAATTCGTGGACAGCGGCGGGTACCGCCAGCGGAAGTACTGGACGGAGCCGTTCGTGGACGGCGACCGGACACTCACGTGGGATGTGGCGACGCCACGCTTCAGGGACCGAAGCGGACGGCCGGGGCCGGCGGGGTGGTCGGCAGGACATTTTCCGGTGGGCGAGGATTCGCTGCCGGTGGCAGGGATCAGCTGGTACGAGGCGGTGGCGTATCTCGCCTTCCGCAGCAAGGTCCTCCCCACGATGGCGCAGTGGAGTCTCGCCGGGCCATCGGCTCTGGCCTCGTTCGTCGGGCGGGTGAGCAATATGTCGGGGACGGCGGTGGCGCAGGTCGGGAAGTTCCGCGGGCTCGGGCCGTACGGCACGTATGACATGGCGGGCAATGTCCGCGAGTGGGTGAGCAACGCCAACGAGACCCATCTGCGACTGATCCTTGGCGGGGCGTGGGGGTCGGCGCCGTATCTCTACGGCGAGGCCGAGGCGCTGCCGCCGTTCGACCGCTCGATGCAGAACGGGGTGCGCGGCGTCCGCAACCTCGGCCCCGTGCCAGTCGCGGCGCAGCAGCCGATCAAGATCATCCGTCGCGACTTCGCACGTTACACCCCAGCGAGTGATGCGGTCTTCAAGGCCTACACGGTCATGTATGCGTACGACCAGTCGCCGCTGAACGCCAAGGAGGACAAGGTCGTCGCGACGACCGCCGACTATCGAGTGATGAAGGTCTCCTATGATGCAGCATACGGTCAGCAGCGGATGTCGGCCTACCTCTTTCTTCCGACGCACGTGAAGCCGCCGTACCAAGCAGTGATCTTCTTCCCGAGCGCGCGGGTGCTCGACCTGCACGACTCAAACAAGCTTGGTGACACGACATTTTTCGACTACATCGTGCAGAGCGGGCGGGCGGTGGTGTACCCGGTGTATCAGGACACCTACGAGCGGCGACTGAAAGGCGCACTACCGGGCGCAGCGCAGGAACTGGCCCTCACCACACAGCGCTCGAAGGATGTCGCGCGGACGATCGACTATCTACAGACCCGCGCCGACATCAGGGGCGATGACCTCGCCTATCTCGGCGTCAGCATGGGGGCCGCGGAGGGGGCAATTTACGCAACCATGTCGCAGGACCGGTTGCGGACGGCGGTCTTTCTCGATGGCGGCTTCTTCCTCGAGCAGCCGACACGGGGCGGCGACCAGGCCGACTTTGTCCCGCGACTGAAGAAGCCTGTTCTGATGGTGAACGGCCGGTACGACGCGACGTTCTCGCTCGACGCCTCGCAGTCGCCGATGTTCGCGATGCTCGGGACGCCGGCAGCAGACAAGAAGCATGTCCTGCTTGAGGCGGCCCACGATGTCACCTCGGAGCGTGGTCGGCTGATGCGCGAGGTGCTAGGATGGCTGGACAAGTACCTGGGGAGAGTGGAGTAGGTGCTCCCCTTCCTGGGCGGCCGATCGAAGCGGAGGTCAAGCGACAGGAAGGCGTCATGATGGCCCGCCGAGATCACGCGGAGGCATCCGCTGGAGCCAATTGCTGACGTCGGTGTGCTGGGAGCAGCGGCCGGAAGGCAACAGTCCGATCGTGGGCCAGCGCGCGCAGCGCAAGGGGGAGCCGTTTCGTCTCGCCGGAGAAAAACGCGCGCATCTCCTCGTCGGTCCGCAGCGAGGTGTGCAATCGTCGGTACCAAGCGGGTGTTGTTCAAGTGGCGTGGTCTTCCTGGCCTGTTTTGCGAGCTATCTCGCCGGCACCGTCGTACTGGTGCTGATGAGTGCACCCTGGCAGCTGTGGGGCCTCATGGCCCTGCACCTGCCCATGACCGGGGTCCTCGCACTCCTCACCCGGGCATGGAAAGTGAGCATCCACGCGATGGTCATCGCCGGTCTTGGCTCGACAGGCGTGGTGTTCTTCGGACCTCATGGGCTGCCCGCTCTCGCCTTGACCGGAGCGAACCTGATGGCGGGTGCTTTGGCACTCACACTTTTGCCCAGGCTCCGCGTCGCGAAGAGCCGCGCGATCGCCACGCTCGGACAGATGCTGCCCCTGCTGGTGTTCTATCTCTTCTACCGCGAATGCGCCGTCGTCCTGAACCAGCCTGGTGTTTCCTGGCATGATCTGTCGATTCAAGCGGTCGACCGCGCCCTGGTCGGCCCGGGCCCCCAAGCCGTCGCGGCGATGGGGGAGTGGTTCGCGCTCGGGTATATGCCCTACGTACCCGTGCTCGTCCGAACTTCCGCTCCAGGGTCGCCTGCTCGGCGTCGGTGGCCATTTGCACGACTATGGCGTGTCAGTCCGTATGGAAGACGCCCAAACGGGCAGAGTGCTCTTCGAACTGCCTGCGGTTCGCGACCAGAACGGCCAAGTAAATGGGGTGGCAAGGAAACTCTTCGGAATGTTCGGTCGAGGTCTCCTGCTTCGAGCCGGTCACCGCGATCGAGTCGTCGGGGTGTACGACAATCCGACCGGACACACGCTCATTCGCGGCGCCATGGCGAACCTGGTCGGGCTCTTCGCCCCGGACGATGCATCCAAGTGGCCAGGGGTCGATTTTGACGACCCGCTGATCCAGCGAGACCTCGCATCGCTCAAGTTGCCGCCGTCGTTTCGACCGCATTGACCGAGGCATCCGGGAGCGCTCTTTCGGGTGCCCGGCGCTCGTGGGCGTTGCACTACTTTCTGCACTACCTGTCGCCAAACTCTATGGGGGCGTCAAAGCGCATCGGCTGGCACTACCCCGGTCTGAGCCACCCCGCGGGACGACCCCTTCACGGGGAGGCCCCCTACCCGCCTGCCGCATTGGCGCCATATTCAGGCGCTACCTTCCTCCGACGGCTCCTCCCAACCGCCGAAACCCCTGACCGGCGAGACATTGTCTGACTGCTGATGCCGCGCAGCGCCTGACCGCTGCCCTCGCCGACCGCTACACCATCGAGCGCGAGCTCGGGGCGGGCGGGATGGCCACCGTCTACCTCGCCCAGGACCTGAAGCACGACCGGAAGGTCGCCATCAAGGTGCTCAAGCCGGAGCTCGCTGCCGTGCTTGGTGCCGAGCGCTTCGTGGTCGAGATCAAGACCACCGCGGCACTCCAGCACCCGCACATCCTGCCGCTGTTCGACTCGGGCAGCGCCGACGGCTTTCTCTTCTACGTCATGCCCTATGTCCAGGGCGAGACGCTCCGCACCAAGCTCGATCGCGAGACGCAGTTCGGCATCGACGAAGCGGTGCGGATCACGCGCGACGTGGCCGACGCGCTCGACTATGCCCATCGCCACGGCGTGATCCACCGCGACATCAAGCCGGAGAACATCCTGCTGCACGGCGGGCACGCGATGGTGGCGGACTTCGGCATTGCCCTGGCGGTGAGCGCGGCCGCGGGCGGGCGGATGACGGAGACGGGCCTGAGCCTCGGCACGCCGCATTACATGAGCCCCGAGCAGGCGACGGCGGAGAAAAACATCTCCGTGCGCAGCGATGTGTATTCGCTCGGCTCTGTGCTGTACGAGATGCTCACCGGGCAACCGCCGCACCTCGGTGGCTCGGCGCAGCAGATCATCATGAAGATCATCACCACGCCCGCCGAGCCGGTGACGGTGCATCGCAAGAGTGTGCCGCCGAACGTGGCGGCAGCGGTGGCGAAGTCGCTCGAGAAGCTGCCGGCCGACCGGTTCGAGAGTGCGAAGGCGTTCGGTGATGCCCTCGGCAATCCGACGTTCGCGACGGCGAGCGGAACCGGTCTGTACGCGGGCGGCGCTGGCACGTCGGGCGGCGTCTCGCGAGG
>JANYAG010000352.1 GCA_025361465.1 Gemmatimonadota bacterium | reverse complement strand
GCCACAGTTCGCGCGCCACCCACCGCTGCAAACCCCGGATTGGCGAGCGCCTCGGCGAACGCCCGGGCACTCTCGAACCGGTCGGCTGGCAGCTTCTCCAGCGACTTCGCCACCGCTTCGGCCACGTTCGGCGGCACCGCTTTCCGGTGTTTGGTGACGGGCTGGACCTCCTCGGCAATGATCTTCATGATGATCTGCTGCGCCGAGTGCCCGACGTGCGGCGGTTCGCCGGCAAGCATCTCGTAGAGCACGCTGCCGAGCGAGTAGATATCGCTGCGGCCGGTGATCTCCTTGTCGGCCGTCGCCTGCTCGGGGCTCATGTAGTGCGGCGTGCCGAGCGACATGCCGGTCTCGGTCATCCGGCCGCCGGCCGCAGCACTGAGCGCGAGCGCGATCCCGAAATCGGCGACCATCGGCCGGCCATCGTGGAGCAGAATGTTCTCGGGCTTGATGTCGCGGTGGATCACGCCATGACGATGGGCGTAGTCCAGCGCGTCGGCCACGTCGCGCGTGATCCGCACCGCTTCGTCGATGCCGAACTGCGTCTCGCGATCGAGCTTGGTGCGCAGCGTCTCGCCCTGGACATAGGGCATGACGTAGAAGAGAAAGCCGTCGGCGGATCCTGAGTCGAACAACGGCAGGATGTGCGGGTGCTGCAGTGCCGCGGTGGTCTTGATCTCGACCACGAACCGCTCGGCGCCCAGGACCGCGGCGAGTTCCGGCTTGAGGACCTTGATGGCGACATCGCGATCATGCCGGATGTCGTGCGCGAGGTACACCGTGGCCATCCCGCCGGCGCCGAGCTCGCGCTCGATGGTGTAGCGGTCGGCAAGCGCGGCGGTGAGACGGGCAGCAGCGTCGGTCATGAAGGTGCGACTACCATGGCGACACCTCGACATCAGTCTGTGTGAATCCCTCACCCACGAAGAGCAGCGGCTCGCCCCGGGCCACCGATAGCGCATAGGAGAAGCAGTCGCCCTGATTGAGCGCCGCCGGATGACGGCCCGGGCCGAAGCGCAGCGCGGCGTCGCGCGCGAGCGCCACCTGCTCGTCACCCACCGGGACCACCTCCGCCCCGATGCTGCGCAGCAGCCGATCGAGTTGGGCATCGCCGGCCTGGCCATAGCGACCGAGCAACACCAGTGAGACCTCCACGACGGATGCGGCAGACACCAGCCGGATCCGATCGGCGCCTACCGCCGCGACCAGCCGGTCGGCACCGGGCTCCCCGGTCAGCATGACCAGCAGCGCCGAAGTGTCGATGACCATCTCAGCCCGGGACGCCATGCGCGTTGTAGCCGACGATCTCGTCGGTGGGACGGGGGTCGAGGACCGCGAGCTGGGCGAGCTGTTCCTGGATCCGACGCACCTCGACGTCGAGACCACGGCGGGTCCGTTGCGTCTCCCGCTCGAGCCGGTCCTGGAGCGCCCGGCGGATCGCTTCGGTCAGCGACTCGCCCGTGGCGGCGGCAAGGGCGCGTGCCAGCCGATCAGTCTCGGGATCCTTGATGCTGATCGCCATATCTGGCCTTATAGAAGGGGATATGGAATTCTATATCCGACTTCTTATATCGTCAAATTTAAGCGCTCGACACCACCCCATGGGATGGGGTGGTGGAGCAGGGCAAAACGCGGCGGTTTACTTCCCTTCCTGGCCGCGCAGCTCGTTGAGCCGCTTCTTCACCGAGGCGACCGCTGGCTGGAGGTCGGCATCGGCCCGCTGCCAGAGGTCGACGAACGCGGCGTAGTGCTTGATGGCATTCGCCCGGTCGTTGCGTGAGTCGTACAGCTCACCAAGGCGCTTCTGCACCGCCGCAAGGGAGCGGTTGTCGGCGGATTTTGGCCCGAAGCCGCGTTCTCCTGGGGGAATGGCCAGGTAGCGTTCGAGGTAGCTCATGGCCGAATCGGCCCGGCCCAACTTGTCGAAGGCGCGTGCCATGGCTTCGTAGCTGCAGGAGCGGCACGCCACCGGCATCCCGTCCGCCCCGAGACTCGCCGCGCGGATCTGGCGCAACGCCTCGTCGCTCTTCCCCTCGGCGAGGGCGATCTCCCCCTGCAAGTCTGCCGCGACCCAGCGAGCGTCGGGCGCCTTGGCGAAGACGTCGTTCGCCTGCCAGGCGGCCAGGATGGCGCGGGCGCGATCGGGCTTCCCCGCCCGCGCAAAGAGCTCCACGAGATCCACGTAGGGTCGGTCACCTGGCGAGGCGGCCCCCCACTCCTTGCTGGTCACGATCGACTCGAGCCGCTGGATCCCCTCGGCGGTGCGTCCGCGCAGGATGATGTCCGCCCGCGCGCGCCAGACGTCGAAAACCGGGGCGTAGCCGCCGGTCGACACCAACATCCGCAGCGCGCTGTCAGCGGCGGCGCCCTGGCCCAACTGCCCGAGCTTCATGGTCTGGCCGCGCAGGATGTCGAGGCCATTCATTCGGATCGACGGGCCGGAAGACTTCGTCATCGACTCCGCGAGCTGCCGCACCGAGTCCACCTGTCCTTGCGCGGTCAGGAGGGTCGCGTGCGCTCCCAGCACCATCAGCGACCCCGCCGCGTCGGGCGATGCCTTGAGCGTCGAATCGAGCAGCACTTTCGCCTCGTCGATCCGGCCGGCGACCGCGAGCTCGCGCACCACCCGTCCGCTATTGGTGGGATCGGAGACAATCGCGCGCTGCCGCTGGAAGTAGCGCAGCGCGCTGTCGGTCTGGTGACGGCGCTCGAAGATGAGGCCAAGCTGATTGGTGGCCGTGGTGCTGTTGCTGTCGGCTGCGTAGGCACTCCGGTACGCGGCAAGCGCCTTGCCCTGATCGGCAGCCGTCGAGCCATTCTCGTAGTAATAGCCGAGCAGCAGGTACTTCTCGCGATCGGGCAACTTGTCGGCATACTTGACCGCCGTGTTGATGGCGGAATCCTGAGCGGCCACCGGGGCTCGGCTGTTGAAGAGGGCCACCGCCAGCTTGCGCCAGGCGAGCGCGAAGGTCGAGTCGAGCCGGACGGCCTCGCGCGCCGACGCCACGGCCCGCGGATAGTCCTGGTCGATGTCGTTCGCCACCACCGCATCGCTGTACTTGCGCAACGCCTCGAGCGAAGTCGTCGTGGCGCGCTCCAGGGCCACGGAGCGTTGCACCTGCTTGAGGGATTCGCCGACCTTGCCGCGCAGCTTCCGTGTCAGCCCATCGACCACGCTCAGCAGGTCGCTCTGTCCTGCGGTTGCCTGATACGATGCCAGCACGGCGCCGCCCTGCGCCGACACGAGCTCGAGGCTCACGGCGTAGCCGGTCCCCGCCCGAGCGAGGCGACCGCCAAGCACCGCCTTCGCGTTGGTCCGCGCGGCAATCTGACTCACCAGCGCCGGGTCGTTGAGCCGGGTGTCCTTGGGGCGCTTCATCTGCAGCAGCGCGTCGGCGATTTCGGTCTGGGAGACGAGGTGCACGGCCCGTGATTGTGACATCGCCGCACGCACCGCTTCGACCACGATCGGCGCGAGGGCAGAATCCTCTGGCGATGCGGTGAAGTCGGCGAGCACGATCCGGTCCTCGGCGCCGAGTTTCCCGGCGGCGACCAGCGATCCCCACGGCCCGATGCCGAGGGCGCGCAGCGTCATGAAGGCAATCACCAGCACCACGAAGGCCGCCATCGTGTACATGCCGCCGCGGGCGGTGCGCCGCAGCGACATGTGCGGATTCGCCTTCATCGCGATGGTGGCCATCGTGCCCGAGGGCGGCCGCCCAACCATTGATCCGCCGGGGGTGAGCGTCGGCGTCGCCTGGGCGGCGCGGCGTGCCACCCGCTTGACGTACGCGGTAACCAGCAGCATCGGCAGGCCAAGCAGCATCAGCGCCACGGCTCCGGGGAAGACCCAGTCCGGGAGGCCGATGCCGACCACGGCCGCCTTGGCGAGGATGGCCACGGCACCAAGGGCGACGGCATACAGCCCGAGCACCTTGGGCAGCGCCCCTGGCGCGCTGAGGGCAAGCGACTGCGACGAGGTGGTCCCCACCGCATCAAGGGCGCGGAGCACGTCACTGGCCGACGCCGGCCGGTCGGCGGGATCCTTCTGCAGCAGCCGCGCAATCAGGGCGTTCAACGCCGCGGGGGAATCCGGACGGGACGTGCTCACCGGCGCAGGTGCCTCGCTCAGATGGGCCGCCAGCATCCGCTGCGGCGTCCGGTCGGCGAACGGCGACTTCCCGGTAAGCAGCTCCTGCGCCATGCAACCAAGGGCGTACAAATCGACGCGATGATCGAGATTCGGGTCACCGGCAACCTGTTCCGGTGCCATGTAGGCTGGCGTCCCGATCGACGTCCCGATCGACGTGAGCGTGGCACCTACTCCAGCAGTGCGCGACGCGCTCAGGGCCTTGGCAATGCCGAAGTCCGTGACCACCGCCGTGCCACCCGAAAGCAGCACGTTGTCGGGCTTGATGTCGCGATGGACAATGCCGCGGGCATGCGCGTACGCCAACGCCTTGGTCACATCGCGGAGGACCGCCAGGACATCGGCGATCGGCAACCCGGGTCCGCCCAATCGTGAGCGGAGTGACTCGCCCTCGACAAACGGCATCGTGAAGTACGGCAGGCCATCGACTTCACCGGCCGCGAGCAAGGGGACGATGTTGGCCTGCTGCAGCGAGGCCGCGAGGAGAATTTCGCGCTCGAAGCGTTCCGCGTTGATCCCCTGGACCAGCTCAGGGCTCAGGACCTTGATGACCACCTTCCGCGAGAGGCGGACTTCTTCGGCCACGAAGACGCGCGACATCCCCCCGCCGCCAAGCTCGCGCTCGAGGACGAACGCGCTGCCGAGGTGTTCCTGAAGCTGAGTGCGGAGATCCACGGGCGTCCTGGACCAGGTCGGTGAATTGGGGGACCTTGAGGATCGGGAAAACTAGATCAGGTCAGGGGATGGCGCCAGCAGCGGTCGCGAGGCACATGGCGGTGAGATACCGGGGAGGCTGGTTCGTTGGAAGGGTTGCGGTCTCCTCGCGGCGCGCCGTACACTCCTGTACCCCCTTCGGCGTCACCTGCCCCACCACCTGGAGCAACCGTGGACACTCCTGCCCCGCAGAAGCCGCCCGAGATTCGTGAACTGACGCCACGATCCATCGCCGTGGCACTCGGCGTCGCCCTCCTGATCGGCGCCTCGTACCCCTACATCGTGCTCAAGTTCGGCTTCGGCCCGAACATCTCGGTCGTCTCGGCGTTCTTCGGCTTCCTGGCCCTGGGCATCTTCACCCGGAATTACAATCGCTGGGAGAACAACATCGTCCAGACCGCCGGGACTACGGCGGGACAGATCGCCTTTCTCTGCTGGTTGCTGGCGGCATTCGACATGCTCGCCGCCGAGAAGGACAGCGGCTTCAGCATCCACCTGACCATCCTGCAGACCTTCCTTTGGCTGTCGATCGCCGGCATCCTCGGTGTCCTGCTGGCGGTTCCGCTGCGGCGGCACTTCATTGTCGACGAGAAACTCACCTACGCCGACGGCGTCGCGGCCGCGGAAACCCTGATCCTGCTCGACTCCAAGGGCCCCCAGGCCCGCAAGTCGGCCACGGTGATGGTGAGTGCGATGTTCGCCTCAGGGCTCCTGATGTTCACGACCTCACGCGCCTGGATCGCGGAAGTGTTCCGGATCCACCTCAACTCATTTTCCGCCGCGACCGGCGTCGGCTTCGGAATCTCGCTGCTCTCCTTCGGTTCCGGCATGATCATCGGCCTGCGGATCTGCTTCAGCATGCTGCTCGGCTTGTTCGCCTCGTGGGTGGTGCTGCCGGCCCTGCTGGCCCAGGCCGGCGTGCTCGCCCCCAACGCCAACAAGACGGCGATTCTCCTCTGGGTGATGTGGCCGGCGACGGGGCTGCTCGTGGCGGGCGGGCTCACGGCGCTGGCCCTCAAGTGGAAGGTGCTGCTGCGCACCTTTCAGTCGCTGCGCGGCGCATCGGTCGATACCGGCGACTTCCCGGGGCGATGGCTGGCGATCGGCATCACGGTGTCGGTGGTGGCGCTGGTGATGGTGCAGTCCGTCTTCATGGGCACCCCGGTGTGGCACTCGCTCCTGGCGATCGCCCTCTCCATTCCGTTGATGCTCGTGGCCCTGCGCGTCCTTGGCGAAACCAACTGGGGACCGATCTCGACCATGACCAACGTGATGCAGGCGATGTTCGGCGCGCTGGCGCCGGGCGACCTTCGCGCGGGCATGATCTCGAGCGGTATCACCGCGTCGGTCGCGGCCGAATCGGAAGGGCTGATGCAGGATTACAAGACCGGCTACATGATCGGCTCGACCCCGCGAAGCCTGACCTACATGCAGTTGATCGCGGTCCCCTTCGGCGCCATCGCGTTGGCCGTGATCTACCCGCTGCTGCGCGACACGTACGGCATCGGCGAAGGAGGACAACTCTCGAGCCCGACATCGGTCCGCTGGGTCGGCTTTGCCAAGATCCTTTCGCAAGGCTTCTCGAAGTTGCCGCCGAGCGCGATGATCGCGCTGTTCGTCGGCGCCGGGCTGGGCATCGTCTTCACATTGCTCGAGCAGAAGAAGGAATGGCGCAACTGGGTCCCGTCACCGACCGGACTGGGCATCGGGATGCTGGTCCCGGCCAATGCCATCGCGACGATGTTTCTCGGCGCGCTGGCCGACTGGATCTGGCGGCGGACGAAGCCGGCCATGGCGGTGCTGTACTCGATTCCGGTTGCGTCCGGCTTCATCGCCGGCGACGCACTGGTTGCCGTGATCCTGCCGATCACCTATGTGCTGGGAATCTGGGGACCGCCCTGAGGCTCGGCGTTCGCGGCGGAAGCGTGACGCGAGCCGGAGCCTCCCCAGAGGCTCCGGTTCGCATTCCCGGGCCGCTAGTGCTGGGCGCCTACCAGCGCTGAATACACCAGCGTCGGGAACTTGCCGGCGATATCGGCCCTGATCGGCAGCTGATTGATCATGAAGACAATCACCAGGTGTTCGACGGGATCGACCGTGTAGGTACTGCCGTAGGCGCCGCCCCAACCGAACGCGCCGGCGGACTTCATGCCATTCGCGCCGAAGCGCTCCACCGTTTCAAACCCGAAGCCAAAGCCCATGCCGTCATTGCCATAGAGCCGGCCGATCTGGTCATGGGTCATCAGCGCGACGGACTTGGGCGCGAGAATCCGGATCCCATCGAGCTGGCCACCGTTGAGGATCATCTGCAGGAACCGGGCGTAATCGTGCGCGGTCGAGAGGATGCCCGCGCCGCCGGAGAAGGAGCGGCGCGGCCCGTCGACGTAGTGCCCCTGCCCGCGGGCCCCATCGGGGGCGCGCACGGCGTGGTTCAGTGAGTCGCTCATGAAGACTTCGACCAGCCGGCTGCGCTTTGCGGCCGGCAGGAAGAAATAGGTGTCCTCCATCTTGAGCGGGCCAGTGATCCGGTCCCGGATGAATCGATCCAGGGCGATACCGCTGGCCCGCTCCACAACGCAGCCCAGGATGTCGGTGTTGTACCCATAGACGAAACCCTGCCCCGGTTGCGCCACGAACGGCAGGGTCGCGAGACGTTCCATCGTCTGGCAGACGGGTTCGTCCTTGTCGGCGGTGTACCAGCCCCAACCGGCTGCCGGCCCGAGCGCTTGGTCCGAGTACAGTTTCGCGACCTTGCCTTCCGTCCCGTAGGACATGCCGGCGGTGTGCGTGAGCAGATCGCGAATGGTGACCTGGCGCCGTGCCGCCACGATGACGGCATTGCCGGTGTCGAGCATCACGTGCGTGCGAGCGAACGCCGGGATGTAGCGGCTGACCGGATCGTTGATGGCGATCTTCCCCTCTTCGACGAGCATCATGATCGCCGCACTGGTGATCGCCTTGCTCTGCGAAGCGATCCGGAAGATCGCCTCCGGCGTCATCGGCCGTCCGGCGTCCTGGTCCGCCCAGCCGACGGCGTGCTGATACGCCACCTTGCCGTCACGCAGGACCAGGCCGACCGCACCACCGATGCGGTTGGAGTCGACGTAGTCCTGCATGAACCGATCGATGCGCGCGAGACGTTCAGGGGAAAACGCCGGGGCCGCGACGGGCGATCGCGGCACCTGCCCGGCCAGTGCAAGTGCGGCCACGAGCAAGGGGGTCGTGGCGAGGACCACCGCTCGGCGAAGCACTGCGCGCATCAGTTGTTCCCTCCGCCGCCGCCACCGCCGCCACCGCCCCGCCCGCCGCGCCCGCTGCCCTGCGCGGCGGGTGCGGCCCGGCCGACGCCGAGGTTGTCGAAGTTCAGGATGGCGTTGAAGACCATGAAGTAGGCACCGATCGTCTCGCCGCGGTAGATCGGGTTGTTGGCGAAGAGCACGTAGTGGCCCTTCTCCGACGGCAGGTCGACCACCACCGTCTGCCCGGCGACGTCTGCGCCGCCATCGAGCAATCCGGACACCAGCAACTTGTCCTGGGTATCGAAGCGCAGCAGTGGACGCGGCCGCAGTTCGGGCGGCACCGGGATCGCGGCACCCCCGCGACCACCACCGGCGGTCGAGTCGGTGGTCAACGGCGGGCCGAGCGGTTCGGTGCCCATGGTCGCGGGCCTGCCCTGCACCGCATCGGCATCGTCGAGCGTGCCCCGCCCGGTCGGCCGGCTGGCCCCGGCGCCGCCTCGCCCACCACCGCCGGCCGACGCCGCGCCACCGGCCCCACCACGCCCGCCACCACCACCACCCGCGCCGGCATTGAAGCTCTCGCCGCCATCACTGAGCACCGCCAGGTTGTTCGGCACGCCATACAGGATCGGGCTGCCGGAGTCGGCGACCGTGGTGCGCAACAGCGAGCCGACCACCCGGGTGGCCGCGCCGGGCCGGTTACTCGTTGCCCCGCGAGCGAGGTTGTTGGTGATCAGGAAGTTCGCGCTGCTGGTTGCGGCGACAAAGACGCCGCCCTGCTGCACGAAGTTCCGCAGGTTGAGCAGTCCTTCGAGCTGCATCCCCAGCCGGATGTCGTCGGTCTGGGCGTAGGTGCCGATGTTCGGTGTCTCCGGTGAGTTCCGCCACGGTTCGGCGTTGCGATACATCGCGATGCCCTCGACGGCGCTCTGGCTGATGCCGGGGCCGGCAATGATGACATCGTACCTTGCCTTGAGGTCGTTGGTCTGCTTGACGAAGGCCGGATCGATGTAGTCGTACGGAATCCCGTAGATGTCGAAGGCCTGACGCCACCATCCTTCGGTCTGGGTGCTCGTCCAGGTGTGCAGGATGGCGACCCGGGCGGCACGGGCCGGATGCATCTTCACCGATGGCACGGCGGCGAGCGCCCACGCCTTGAGGCCCAGCTCGGTGGTCGCCTGGTCGAGATCGGACTGCTCGATCCCCTTGATCACAAAGGTGCCGCGGCCGAACTTCTGCCCCACGGCCTCGAACGGTTCCTCGGTCATCTGGATGTCGGCGGCCTTCAGCCGGTAGCGCAGCGTGATCAGCGAGTTGTCGGCGTTGTGATTGATGGCGAAGACGCTGCCGGTTCCACTGACGCCGCTCGGCGCCCTGACCTCTCCCTGCACCAGCGTCATCGGAACCTCAAGCACCTTCGGATCGGTGATCCGCACCGCCTGCACACCGAAGTTCTCCGGGAAGGTCCAGCCGGTGTCGTCGTAGGGGTTCTTCTGCGGATCGTTCGGCGCCCAGTACTGGTAGTCGAGCAGCGCATCGGCGATGCGCGAGTACGGCTGGTCCATGCGCACGATATAACTCCCGGCCGGGAACTCGCGCGTCGGCGCTGGGGGGGGAGTGGCCGCACTGTCGGCACCGCCACCGCGGCCGCCGCGGCCGCCACGCCCGGTGGTTCCCGCCGCGGCCGCGCGGACCGGCAGGTTCGCCGTGAACGCCGCGGGTGCGCGCGAAATCTCCACGTGCTGCTTCTGCAGGACGCGCAGCAATTCGGCCTGGGAGCCCAGGCGCGGGTCGGAGGCCGCGAAGACATACGCTGCCGGGCCCTCGGTCTTCGCCTTGTCGACCGAGCGCTTGCTCTTGTCGTAGAAATTGCGCAGGAAGTACACCCGGTTGTTGGCGATGTAATTCAGCGACAGCAGGATCCCCGTCATCTCGTAGTTGTTGTTGTTGCGCAGCGACCAGCGGACCCGCGCCAGCGGCGGATTCTGCCGGTACCAGGTGCGCGACGTCTCGTTGGCGCTGAGGGTGCGGTCCTGCGTGTCGGCGTTGCCGCCGTTGCCGTAGGTCTCATACAGGCGGCTGATCCCATTGTGCGTCGCCGCCATGAACATCAGGTAGCCGGGCGACCAGGTGTCGAACGAGCCGAAGGCGTAGACACCCGGCATCCCCCACCGGGTCATTTCGTTGACGTTGTTCCAGCCGATCATCTGCCATTCGTTGGTCAGGATCGGGTCGAGCCAGGCGTTGTAGGGTCCGTCGCCGATGGTGTTGTCGTAGAGGAACGAGCCCGACTCGTGCAGGTCGTGGAGGACCTGCGCCTTCCAGCCCAGATAGGTGTCGAGCACGTTCTGCGAGAGCTTGAGCGTCAGCGCCATGGCGTCGCGGTTGTTGTCGTGCTGCACGTACTTGCCCCAGTAGATGGCCCCGGGCACGATGTCGTTCGGGTGCTTCTTCTTGAACTCGTACATGTCCACCACGCGATCGCGACCATCGACCTCGACGATCGGGGTGATCAGCGTGATAACGTGCTCGCGAATGTTCCGGATGTAGGGGCTCTCGTCCACCGCCAGGCGATACGCCATCTCCATCAGGGCGCTGGGTGCCCCGGCTTCGGTCGAGTGAATCGCTCCCGTCACGTAGTACACCGGCGCGGCGCGGCGGGTGATCTGGTCGGCGAGGGCGTCGTTCATGCCGATGCGGCGCGGGTCGGCGAGCTTGGCCAGGTCGGCCGTGTTGGCGTCGAGGCGCGCCATCAGCTTCTCGGAGGCCACCGCGACCGCAATCATCTCGCGCCCTTCCTCGGTCGTGCCGATCGAGTAGACCCGCACCCGCGGCGTCGACTTCGCCAGCAGGCGCATGTACTCGTAGACCTCCTTGGAGTTCGGCAGCTTCCCCGGCGCCCCGGCGATGTCGCCGAGCACCTTGATCGGGGTGGGCACCGTGCGGGACGCCGGCATGTAGTCGACAATCGGCGACAGGAAGTACGGCTGGGTGGTGTATTCCCTGATCTTCCGCGTGTAGAGCGTGTCGAGCGGCTGGCGCTGGTCGCGCCCCGGCTTGGCCTTGGCCAGCTCGTCCTCACTCGACGGCGGCCTGGGCGGCAGCGGACGCGTCGACGTCTGGGCGCACAGGACGACCGGCGTCGCGGCAACCAGCATGGCCGCGCGGACCGCGCGGAGGAACGAAGCGGACATCATGAAGGAACGGGTCATGGAGTCTTCTCTGGGGCGGAACGGAAGGTCGTGCGGGAGTGCTCAATGGTAAGGGCGCCGGCCATGGAGCGGCAAATGGCTGCCGAGCCACCGGGATTGCCGCATCCTCGCCACCGAAGTGGAGTCGCCGCGACACCTTGAGCACAGGCCCGGCATCACGGGCGGCCTCAGTAACTCAGCCGCGCCTCGGGGAAGGTGCTGGTGGCCACGGTGAAGTTCGCACGCGAACCGGTGAAGACTGCCGAGAAGAAGGTGTCGAGCAGCCCGGCGGCCAGGGTAATGCCGCGTCTCCCGGCGGGGCGAACGCCACCACCACGTAGCCGCGGCTGACCATTTCCTCGAGCAGTCCCGAGTAATCGGTCGGCAGCCAGCCGCGCGCGGGGGCGAACAGCAGCACGCGGAACGGACTCGGCGCCGGTTCGACCGGTGCATCGGTACGCGCGGTAGTCCGAAGCCGCGCCAGCCCGCTCGCGGGGCCCGCTCCGAGCATGCGAGCCACCTCGGAACGATGCAGCACCGCCCAGACCGAATCCTGCAGCACCAGCTCGCGCGCTGAATCGGAGACCCAGGCAGGATAGTAGAGCCAGACAGGAATCGACCGGTCGCGCTCGGCATCATACCAGACCTGAAAGCGCCGCCCGACGCGGTGCGGACCGGACGGCGTCGGCAGCGTCACCTCGGGGACCACGCCGAGGCGTTGACTGCCCCAATCAGATGAGGGCACTGCCCCGAGATCATGGCAAGCCGCCGTGAGAACCAGGAAGACGACGAGCAGTTGTTGGATAGCGGCACGTTTCATTACGACACACCAAGAAGGTCACCGGAAATCGGTGGCAGGCCCTTGAGAGAGCAACCTCCGGACCACGAAGCCGGATCGACCGGGTCCCCAGCGGACAGTCCACCGGGCCCGGCCGGGGAATGCCGACTTGTCGTCACCCCTTTTGCAAATCGGATCGCGGCTGCATCGTTGTACCCATCCCAGTGCGTCCAAGCGATTCACCCGTACGGCCTTGAGCTCAGACCGTTGGCAGGACGTATGCTATTCCGTCGGCGCCGTGCGCCACGGCTTTTCTTCCTCACTCCGCACCAGGGGACAGTCTTCATGGTCTCAAAGCACATCCGGTTCCTCTCGCTTTTCCTTGGCCTGTTGCTGCTGTCGACCTCCGCGCCGCTGGCCGCGCAGACGGTGGCCACCATCCGCGGCGTGGTGACGCGCAGCGAAGACAAGGGGCCGCTCGCCGGCGTCGTGGTGTCGGTCAAGGGTTTGACCGGTACCGGCACCGCCAGCGGGACCACGGGCAAGTACACGCTGGTGCGGATTCCGGTTGGGCCGCAGACGCTGCTGTTCCGCTATCCTGGCTATGCGCAGGTGGAACGGTCCCTGACGGTGACCGATGGGATGAGTGTCGACGTCGCGATGGAATCGAAGCCGGTCAACCTCGCCGACATCACCGTCACGGCGGCGTCGAAGGAGCCGGAGCGCATTGTCGAGGCGCCCGCGGCCGTGACCTCGATTGAACCACGCGTGCTGCAGACCAACTCGTCGACTGGCCAGGCGCCGATGGCGCTGGCCCAGGGAAGCGGCGTGGACGTGACCCAGAGCGGTGTCAACGACTTCAACATCAATGCCCGCGG
>JANYAG010000267.1 GCA_025361465.1 Gemmatimonadota bacterium | reverse complement strand
AGTTCAAGGGCAACGTCGACCGGGGCGAGGCCCTGCTCGCCCAGGCCAGCGCGTCGAACGTGCAGGCGCGCGCCAATCGCGACCAGGCCAAGCGAGCCCTCGATCGCCAGAAGGAGCTGAAGCGCTCCACGCCGACCCTGGTGTCGGACGAGGCGATGGAGACGTCGCAGAACGCCTATGACGTGGCGCAGGCGCTGGTCAAGTCATCCGATGCCTCCGTCGAGCAGGCCAAGGCTTCGCTGAAGGAGGCGCAGGACAACCTCAAGCGCACCAAGCTCTATTCCCCGATCTCGGGCCGCGTGGTCCGCCTCGCGGTGGAAGAGGGCGAAGTCGCGCAGACCGGCGCGTTCTCGCGCGATGTCGGCTTGCTGATGAAGATCGCCGACCTCTCGGTGATCCAGGCCAAGGTCAAGGTGGACGAGACGGATGTGGTCCGGCTGGCGCTGAACGACTCGGTCGCCGTCACCATCGACGCGTTCCCCGACACGGCGTTCGTGGGCCGCATCACCAAGATCGGCAACAGCGCGGCGACCACCAGTGCGGCGGGGCAGTCGACCGATCGCGCGGTCGACTTCGAGGTCGAGGTGACGTTGACCAATCCGCCGAAGGACGTCCGCCCGGACCTCAGCATGACCGCGCGGATCATCACCGACGTGCGCAAGGGCACCTTGAGCATCCCGATCATCGCCCTGACCGCCCGCGCCGACAGTGCGCTCGGCGGCGACACCAAGCCGGGCGCGGCGCTCCCCGCTGGATCGGCGCAAGCGGCGGCCCCGAACCCGAAGAAGCCGGGCGACACGACCTCGACCAAGAAGCCGAAGGAGCGCGAGGGCGTCTTCGTGGTCAATAACGGCATCGCGAGTTTCCGGCCGGTCAAGGTCGGCATCGCGGGTGACGAGTACTTCGAGGTGCTCTCGGGGCTGAAGGAAGGGGAAACCATCGTGGCGGGCAGCTACCAGGCGATCCGCGACATGAAGGATTCCGCCAAGGTCAAGGAAGCGCCGAAGATGGCGCCGGGGGCGAAGAAGCCGTGACCGACGCGCTCATCCGGCTCGAAGGAATCACCCGCGAGTACCAGATGGGCGCGGAGCGCGTCCTGGCGCTCCGCGGCATCGACCTCGAGATCGGTCGCAACGAATACGTCGCGATCATGGGGCCGTCGGGCTCCGGCAAGTCGACCATGATGAACATGCTCGGCTGCCTCGACACGCCGACCGCCGGGAACTACTGGCTCAACGGCCACGAGGTCTCCCGGATGACCGATGACGCCCTGGCGCGGGTCCGCAACCGGGAAATCGGTTTCGTCTTCCAGACCTTCAACCTGCTGCCGCGCGCGTCGGCCCTCGCCAATGTCGAGCTGCCGCTGGTCTACGCCGGCGTCTCGAGCAAGGAGCGGCGGCGGCGCGCCTCGGCCGCGCTCACCCGCGTCGGGCTGGGCGACCGGATGCACCACAAGCCCAACGAACTGTCGGGTGGCCAGCGCCAGCGCGTGGCCATCGCCCGCGCCCTGGTCAACGAGCCCTCGATCCTGCTGGCCGACGAACCGACCGGCAACCTCGATTCGGCCACGAGCGAGGAGATCATGCGCGTCTTCGGCGCGCTGCACGCACAGGGCCAGACCGTGGTGATCGTCACCCACGAAGCGGACATCGCGCGGCACGCGCACCGGGTCGTGGTGCTGCGGGACGGCAGGGTCGATACCGACCAGCGCACTCCCCCGACGGTCGCCACCGCCGCGGCCTGAGATGCCACTCTACGAAGCAGTAGTGCTTGCCCTCGGATCGATCCGGGCGCAGAAGCTGAAGAGCTTCTTCTCGCTCATCGGCGTCCTGATCGGCGTCACCTTCCTGATCGCCGTTGTTTCGATCGTCCAGGGCATGAACGTCTACATGACGGACAAGTTCGCCGGCGCACTGATCGGGGTGAACACCTTCCAGCTCCGTTCCCGGCCCAACATCGTGATGGGCAACACCACCGAGGAGCAGTGGCGAGCCTGGAACCGGAATCCGCGCATCACGCTCGAGGACGCAGCGTACGTCGAGGAGCACATGCAGACCCCGGCCCGCTTTGCCCGCGTCGGCTTTGACCGGATCTCGGTCGGCTGGCGTGGCAAGCTCGCCAAGGACATCAGCGTCAATACGACGGACGCAGAGTTCTTCACGATCAAGCACTGGAACATCGAGGAGGGACGCGCCTTCTCCCAGCAGGAAGTCAACTTCGGCGCCCAGGTGGTGGTGCTCGGCCATGACCTGGCGGCCAAGCTCTTCGAAGGACGCGACCCGATCGGGCAGACCGTCACGCTCGGGGCCCTGCCGCACCGGGTGATCGGCGTCATTGCCCCACAGGGCACGCTGTTCGGCATTTCGCTCGACAAGTTCGCCGTGACGACGCTCGGCTCGCCGGTCCGCAACCTGGTGAACCGCCCCCATGTCATCGATGATTTCCACATCCAGGCCCAGAACCCGGACCAGATGCGCGCGGCGATGGAAGAGGTCACGGTCCTGATGCGGAGCCGTCGTGGACTGCGACCGGGCCAGCCGGACAACTTCCACCTCGAAAGTGCCGAGGCGGCCCTGGCCACCTGGGACAAGATTTCGAAGATCCTGTTCATGGCCCTGCCTGGCCTGGTGGCGATCTCGCTGGTCGTCGGTGGCATCGTGATCATGAACATCATGCTCATGGCCGTCGCCGAGCGAACCCGTGAGATCGGCATCCGCAAGGCGCTGGGGGCCAAGCGCCGCGACATCATGGCGCAGTTCGTGGTGGAGTCGGCGACTCTCTCGGTGACCGGCGCGGTGTTCGGCATCGGCACCGGCATCCTGCTGGCGTTTGCGGTGCGGGCGTTCACCCCGTTGCCGGCCGCCGTGGCGCCGTGGTCCATCGCCGTGGGCGTCGGCCTCGGGATTCTGGTCGGCATGGTCGCCGGTGTCTATCCCGCGCGGCAGGCCGCGCGCATGGACCCCGTGGTCGCCCTGGGGCACGAATGAGCAAGCAGACCCTGCTGCGCGGCAACATCTTCGCCCGGGCCTTCGAGGGGGTTGCCCTCGCCCTCGGGGCGATGCGCGCGGCCAAGATGCGCGCGGCCCTGACCATCCTCGGCGTTGCCATCGGCGTGATGGTGGTGATCGCCATGGCGTCGATGATCACCGGCATCAAGGACTCGGTCGGCGACATCATCAAGCAATCCGGGCCGAGCACCTTCTACGTCATGCGGTACTTCCGCGCCGGCATCCAGATCTCCGACGGGTCGGACGAAATGTCGCCGTGGCGCCGTCGCCCGAAGATGTCGCGCGATGAAGCCGAGATGATCCGCCGCCTCCCCGGCATCGAGGAGGTCAATGTGCACGAGTTCGGCCAGTCGCGCGTGGCCTACCGTGACACCGACATGGGCGCGGTGGGCGTGGATGCCGTCGATGCCAGCTGGATGCGGGTCGAGGGCGGCGACTTGATCGAGGGCCGCAACTTCACCCCGGTCGAGGCGGCGGCGGGCAATTACGTCGTGGTGATCAACGACAAGGCCGCGGAGAACCTCTTCCGGCACAACGAGGACCCGATTGGGAAGTCCCTCAAGATTTTCGGGCTGCCCTTCACCGTGATCGGTCTCTATCGCGACCCCTCCGGGCTGTTTCAGGACGGTGGCGGGTCCCCGAAGATCGTCGTGCCGCATAGCACCTTCACCAAGGTGGCCAATTTCGATCGCGGCTGGATCAACATCGCGGTCTTCCCGGCGGCGAACATTTCGCAGGCCGAGGCGATGGATCAGGTCACGATCGCACTGCGGACCCGTCGCGGCCTCAAGCCAGGACAGGAGAACAATTTCGACATCGTGACGGGCGACAAGTTCCTCGAGACCTTCGACAGCATGACGGCCGGGTTCTTCCTGGTCATGCTGGTGCTCTCGAGCGTCGGGCTGATGGTGGGCGGGGTGGGTGTCGTGGCGATCATGATGATTTCGGTCACTGAACGGACCCGCGAGATCGGCGTCCGCAAGGCGCTCGGTGCCACCCGCGGTGAGATCCTCTTCCAGTTCCTGGTCGAGGCGGTCACCCTCACGGTGATCGGCGGGCTCGTCGGCATGGCGCTGGGTGCGCTGATCGCGTGGGGCGTCCGCGCCTTCACGCCAATCCCCGCCTCCATCCCGCTCTGGTCCATCGCCGCAGCCCTCCTTGCGTCGGCCGTCACGGGAATCTTCTTCGGAATCTACCCGGCGAACCGGGCGGCCAGACTCGATCCGGTCGAGGCCTTGAGATACGAGTAACTGAAGATGATTGGTGATTGGTGATTGGTGATTGGTGATTGGTGATTGGTGATTGGTGGCATCGGTCCGCGCGAGATGTCCCACCACCAATCCCCCTTCACCGTTCTCCCCTTTCGCCTTACCTTTCACCATGCCCTACCGCGAAGCCCTCCGCCTCGCCATCGAGACCATCCGTGGCGCGAAACTCCGCGCCTTCTTCACCCTGCTCGGCATCATCGTCTCGGTCGCCTTTCTCGTGACCGTGGTGGCCGTGATCCAGGGAATGAACTTCTACGTCAAGGACAACCTGACCGGGGCGATGATCGGGACCAACGCCTTTCAGGTGCGCCGGACCCCGATCTCCGTCGGGCTGCTCGACGACTCAACCGTCCGCCGGGTGGCGATGCGGCCGCGCATCACGCGCGAGGACGCCGAGGCGGTCGCCCGGGCGATTCCCGACGCCGAGGCGGTGGCGATCCAGTCCGGCTGGCCGACCCCGGTGGAGCGGGTGGCCTACCACGGCAAGGACCTCGTTGGCGTCATGGTCTTCGGCGTCACGCCCGGCTACCAATCAGTGCAGGACTACACCTTCATCGCCGGGCAGCCCCTGGCAGAACCCGATCTCCGCGGTCAACGGTTTGTGGCGGTGGTGGGCTTCGACATCGCCGACAAGTTGTTCGCCTCGCCCGAGACGGCCATCGGCTCGACCATCCGGATCGGGGGCACCGAGTACGTCATCAAGGGCGTGATCGCCCCCAAGGGAAAGCAGCTCGGGCAGTCCTTCGACGCCTTCGTGCTGCTGCCGCTTCCCGCATTCGAATCGGTGTACGGCCGGCGCAAGACCACGGTCGTGTCGGTCAAGATGCGTGACGCCAACGCGATCGAGGGTGCGATGCAGCGGGCCGAGGAAGCGATGCGCGTGGCGCACCAGCTCAAACCGAAGCAGGAGGATGACTTCACGGTAGACAAGGCCGACGCCCTGATCGCCTTCTGGAAGTCGCTCACCTCCCTGCTCTTCGCGGTGATCCCCGCCGTGGTCGGCATTGGCATCGTGGTGGGCGGCATCGTGATCATGAACATCATGCTGATGTCGGTGAGCGAGCGCACCCGCGAAATCGGCATTCGCAAGGCGGTCGGCGCCAACCAGCGCGACATCCAGCGGCAGTTCCTGGTCGAGACGGTGATCCTGAGCGCGCTGGGCGGCGCCATCGGCGTGGCGGTCGGCTGGCTGCTGGCAAAGGCGGTCTACGCGTGGACGCCACTCCCCGCGACGGTCACCCTCTGGTCGGTCGGCGTGGCCCTCGCTCTCGGTGCGGGCACCGGCATCATCTTTGGCGTCTATCCGGCGGCGCGTGCCGCCCGGCTCGACCCGATCACCGCGCTGCACCGGGAATAGCGGTGGCGATCCGATTCCGCGGTGTCAGTGAAGGCGTCTTCCTCGCGCTGGATGCCATGCGCGGCAACAAGCTCCGTTCCGGCCTCACCGTGCTCGGGGTCGTCATCGGCGTGACCACGGTGATGCTGATGGCGTCGCTGGTGGAGGGCATCCGCGGGCAGATCTTCGCCTCGATCCAGAACTCCTCGCCGCAGACGTTCTACGTGATGCGCTTCTTTTCGTCGACCGGGGTCAACCCGAACAACCTCCCGGCCGAGGTTCGCATCCGTCCGGTGGTGAATCAGACCGACGTCAACGCGCTTCGGCAGGTGGAGTCGATCCGGCACGCCGGGCTCTGGGTGCAGGTGAACCAGCGCATGGAATACCAGGGTTCCCGGTCCCAGGGATTGACCGTCTTTGGCGCGGACAACTCCTACCTCGAAAGCCAGGGGGGGACGTTCTTGACCGGGCGGTGGTTCTCCACCGCGGAAATGTCCGCCGGCGAGCAGGTGCTGGTGATCGAGAGCGGGGTGGCGGAATACCTCTTCGGGCGGCTGAACCCGCTCGGCAAGGTGGTGCGAATCGGCGGCAAGTCGTTCACCATCATCGGGGTCTATGCCAGCCCGGAAAATGTCTTCCAGCCACCGGGAGCGGTGCACGGCGGCGTGGTCCCGTTTCGAGCCGCCCAGCACAACTTCCACTACGACGAGACCAACGCGCTCTTCATCTCGGTGACCGCCGCGCGCGGCGTGTCGGTCGATGTCGCCAAGGATGCCGCCATGACGGCACTCCGCCGGGCTCGCGGTCTGCGGCCGGGGGCACCCAATTCCTTTGACATCCTGACGCAGGACCAGATTCTGGCGACGGTCGACAAGCTCACGTCGGCCTTCTTCCTGGTCATGATCGCGCTCTCGAGCGTCGCCCTGCTCGTCGGTGGCATCGGCGTAATGGCGATCATGATGGTCTCGGTGACCGACCGTACCCGCGAGATCGGCATCCGCAAGGCGCTCGGCGCCACGCACAACGAAATTCTCTGGCAGTTCCTCGTCGAGGCGGCGACCCTCACTGCAGTCGGCGGCCTGCTCGGGATCCTGGTCGGCATCCTCGGCGGCGAAGTGCTCAAGTCGGTCCTCGGTATCAAATCGGGGCCACCGCTCTGGAGCGCCTTGGTGGCCACGGGCGCGTCGGTTGCCATCGGGCTGGTCTTCGGCGTCATCCCCGCCAACCGGGCGGCGAGGCTCGATCCGGTCGAGGCATTGAGGTACGAATGACCACTGATCTCCTCGCAGTCTTTGCGCACCCTGACGACGCCGAACTGCTCTGCGGCGGCACAATCGCCGTCAGCGTCGACCTCGGCCACACGGTCGGCCTCATCGACCTCACGCGCGGCGAGCTCGGCAGCAAGGGAACACCCGAGATTCGCGCCGCTGAGGCGCAGCGCGCCGCCGAGGTGCTGGGCGCCTCATCGCGGGAGTGCCTCGGCCTCCCGGACGGACGGTTGAGCAACGGTGACGCGACGCGCCGCGCGGTGGTCGAGGCAATTCGCCGTCATCGCCCGCGGGTGGTGATCACGCACTACCTCGTTGGGCGCCACCCCGATCACCGAATCGCCAGTGAACTGGTGCGCGATGCTTGCTTCCTGTCTGGACTGAAGAATTACCCCGCCGACGGCAACGCCTTCCGCCCCGAAAAGGTGGCGTTCGTCCTTTCCTACCGCGAGGACGTGGTCAAGCCAACGTTCGTCGTCGATACGACCGGTGGCTTCGAACGG
>JANYAG010000220.1 GCA_025361465.1 Gemmatimonadota bacterium | reverse complement strand
ACCGCCAACCTGAAGCACCGCCTCCCCGAGCATCACTGCGCGCGCCACCACGGCGGCATTCCCCGCTCCAAATCCAAAGGTCAGCGTCCGTCCAGGCCGCAATCCTCGGCTGATTCCGGAGAGCGCCGCCGTGATCTGGTTGGGATCGAGCGCGAGCGGCACAACCTCTCCATTCGCTCCGACGATCTGGCGGAGTGCATCGATTGCTTCGCCCGCCCCCAGTGCGAGGACCCGGATATCCACTCCTGCCGTGGCGGCGATGTTCGCGGCGGCCTGCAACCCGGCGGTACCGCTGAGCAGGCCGACATCGTCGCGCCGCGGATCGACAACGTCCGGACCGTTGGTCAACACGATCACCATACCGGTGGTCCCCGGTTCCGCCTTGAGGGCCGCGGCCATGCGGGTGACACCTGCGCCGATGGCACTGTACAACGCCCGATTCGCCTTCCCCTCAGGAGGGGTGATGCTGTCGAGCGCCCTTTGCGCCGCAGCCGGTGGGACAAATGCAGGCCCCCTGATTCCGATTGTCACGGCATGACTGCCGAATCCGGCGATTGCGACACGCGCCGAGCCGGGTTCCAGCTGAGCGAGGAAGCTCCTGAGTGCGGTACGCGTGAATGCCAGTCCCTCGCCCGTCATCTCATGACTTCGGTCGATCAGGAGAAGCACCCGCACCGGTGGTAAGATCTCCCTTGCCTGATGAACTCCCGGACCAATCAGCGGAGATCCAGCAAGGGATCCGGTCCAGCTCCGGAGTTCCGTCACTGAGTCGAGGCGGCCAGCGAGCCACGCGCTGGAAGGTTCGAGGCGGAAGGTGGCTTCGACACAGCTCGCGCTGCTTCCCTCGCTGCACCGCACCAGCCGAAGCGGCACCGGGGCCTGGCCCGACGCCGCAATGGTCGGGCCCAACGCCAGCAACAAACCCAGGGCGCCCTTCACGCGTCGGGCTTGAACAGTTGAATTCGGAATCGCTGATTCGCCACCATGAGCGTCCCGCCCGTCGGCAGAAAGAGCGGAACAGTGACGGCCCGACCATTGAACACCACGCCGCTCCTGGGTGGGTAGAGCGTCACGCATTGGCGCTGGCAGGCGAGTATGGCATCGCCCAGCGCCACCGCACCTCCCTCATACAACGGCGACTCGCGCAGCGTCATGACGCCTGGAACGGGTCCACGTCGAGGGGCGCGCTCGACCACCGCTCTCGCACGTCGTAGCACCGGCCAGTCGATTGCGATGCCAATCGAGGTGCCGAACACGAGAAAGGCGATCGCCTGCCAGAGTTCGGCAGGCCCCGGCAGCACGAACATCATCCCGGCCAGCAGGCCGCCTGCGCCGCCGATCCCAAGCGTCTCCAGCAGTTCGACGCGCCGTGGCCGCGCGAGGACCGACGCGAGCGCGGTCGCGGTCAGGACGCCGCACCACGCCCACGACGCACCTCGCAATGCCACAAACGTGACGGACGTGGAGACCTGGGGAACGAACCCCGCCATTGTCGCCCCGACGAGTGCGGCTGCGCCCCCAATCGCGAAGCCGATCACCAGCTCGACGAGGATCGGAGAACCAGCGCGGAGCGCCCGGCCCCCGACCACCATTGCGCCCACAAGGCTGCCGAGCAACCACATTGTGAGCTGATCAAGACGCGCCGCGCCAGCGTGCCCTGCCGGGCCGGTCAGGAGTGGAGTCATCCCCCAGGCGATTGCGCCGGCAGTCAGTCCAAGGACTGCAGAAGCCCAGACTCCCCGCGCGATCATCGTGAGAGGTCCTTCATGCGGGCAATTGCTTTCTGGTGCCCTTGGGCTGCGGCCTTCCGGTACCATTCCATCGCGGTGATTTTGTCCTTTCTAGCCCCAAGCTTTCCCTTCTCGTATGCCCGTCCCACCGCGAATTGCGCCTCGGCGAGACCGGCGCTCGCCGCCCGGGTATACCACTCGAGCGCCGCCGAGCCGTCCTTCTTGACCCCGCGTCCGCGCTCGAACAGTTCACCGAGATCGCGCTGTGCAGACGCCTTACCCGCCGCTGCCTCCTTCGTGCACAATGTGATCGCGTCGTCCCAGCGCTGGCTCTCAAGCATTCCTTGGCAAGTGGGACCCGCCGCTCTCGATGACGATGCGACTCGTGGCTGCGCCGGGGACGGAGGCGGAAGAGCCCTCAGCCGGGGCGACACGGCGTGCGTCTCGCCGACGCGCAAACGCACCCTGTCCGTCTGGCGCACGGCAGATGGGGGCGTCGCCGCGGTGCCCGGTGAGACGCCTCCCGCCGCAGCCACACCCCGAAGCGAAACGGCACCCCCCATCGGGCGGGCGAAAGTTGGCGGTGAGGGCCGCCCCGGAACCGGAAGCGCGAAGATGGCAGCAGAGATGAGGAAGCCGACACCGGTCACCCCAAAGACAACAGCCGGGGCGCGCCTGGGGGGAGAAGGCACCTCGGGTGGAATTGGGGGGGGCATTTCAATTGGGGCCGTGTCGGACATCCGCGCCTCCACAAGGCAACCGTCCACTGAGGTGTCAACCTGGAGCGGTGGTGCGTACGGGAGTGGGGCCTCGAGCAAACTGGCAGTCGGCGAGCAGAAACTACATCCCGCGGACCGCCAGGGTGGCATTATGGCCGCCGAAGCCGAAGGCATTGCTCATGGCGACTGGGTACTTCCTGGTCAAGGCGACGTTTGGGGCGCAAGGCAAGTCACAGTCCGGATCGGGGGTGACTTGGTTGATGGTCGGCGGGATCACCCCGGACCGGACCGACAGCATGGCGATGCCGAATTCCATCGCACCCGCGGCGCCGAGCAGATGCCCGGTCATGCTCTTGGTGCTGCCGAAGACGAGGTGATACGCGTGATTGCCGAAGACGGCCTTCACAGCCTGCGTTTCGGCGACGTCCCCCAGCGGCGTCGAGGTACCGTGGGCATTGACGTAGCCGACCTCGCGCGGGTCCAGATGCTGATCCTGGAGGCAAAGCCGCATGGCCCGCGCGGCACCTTCCCCATCCGGCGCCGGGGCGGAGACGTGGAAGGCATCGCTGGACAAGCCATAGCCGACCACCTCGGCCAGTGGCGTGGCGCCGCGCTCAAGGGCGTGCTCCAGGGACTCGAGCACTACGACAGCGCCACCTTCGCCGAGGACAAAGCCATCACGATCCTTGTCGAACGGCCGGCTGGCCGCGGTGGGGTCCTCGTTGCGCGTGGACATCGCCTTCATGTTGCTGAAGGCCGCGATCGTGAGTCCGGTGATTGATGCTTCCGACCCGCCCGTGACCATCGCATCAGCGAGGCCGTCGCGAATCATCCGGTAGCTCTCACCGATGGCATGGGCGGAGCTCGCGCACGCCGAGACGGTGGTGAAGTTGGGTCCTTTGAAGCCGTACCGGATCGCCACGAGTCCGGAGGACATGTTGGCGATGAACATCGGTACGAAGAACGGCGACACGCGGTCCGGCCCGCTGGTGATGTAGGCTTCGCAGTTCTCTTCGAACGTCCGCATGCCGCCGATGCCGGTGCCAAGCACCACACCGACACGGTTGCGGTCCTTGGCCCCCGTGTCGAGGCCCGATTGGGTGACGGCTTGCGTCGCGGCCCCCAGCGCAAACTGGGCGAAAAGGTCGTACCGCCGCGCTTCCTTGCGGTCCATGTACAACCCTGGATCGAACCCCTTCACCTCACAGGCAAACTTCACCCGGTGCCGCGAAGGGTCAAACCGTGTCAGTGACGCCGCGCCGGAGGCGCCTGCAAGCAGGTTGTTCCAGGTCTGCTCGACGGTGAGCCCCAACGGGGTCACCAGGCCCAATCCGGTCACGACAACCCTGTGCATCCAGCTACTTCCCGAGCTTCTCGTGGAGGTACTTCATCGCGTCGCCGACCGTGCGAAGCTTCTCGGCATCTTCGTCGGGAATGTCGATGTCGAACTCCTTTTCGAACGCCATGACCAGCTCGACCGTATCGAGCGAATCGGCGCCGAGGTCTTCCATGAACGAGGCCTCAGGGGCGAGCTTCTCGCGCTCGACGCCCAATTCCTCGACAATGATGTCCTTGACCTTCTGCTCCACGTCGCTCATCTGTCGCCTCGATGCAGTGTTGATGATGATGGGTGAACCTTCAACCAATGGTGCTACCGTCAACCCGCTCCGGGCCGTGAGCCTCATCCCGGATCTGGCGAGCGGGAAACTGCCGTTCCTGTTCTGGCGGCAGGAGACCCTGTTCTGCTCCGCCGATGGACTCCAATAATGCGGTCCGGGTCGTCGTGGGCAAGGCGCCAGCGACACCCCAAGGTGCCCGCCGATCGCTCGGCTTACTGGGCCAGCCACTTCTCAACGTCGCCCGCCGTGCCCAGCGCCGTGCACGTCACGCCGGGCACGATCCGCTTGATCAAGCCCGACAGGGTACTGCCAGGACCGATCTCCAGCCAGCGCGCGGTGGGATGGGCCTCGGCAAGACGCTGCATCGAGGCAACCCACCGAACCGGCGCGGTTACCTGGGCCACCAGCGATTCGACCGCGCCGTTCCGTGATCGCACTGGTTCTGCCGACGCGTTGGCCA
>JANYAG010000200.1 GCA_025361465.1 Gemmatimonadota bacterium | reverse complement strand
TGGCTGCGGTCTGCTTCAACGTGAAGGGCCCCGACCTCTGCTTCCTCGACCAGCCGGCCGCGCTTGCCGATGAGGACGTGGCGATGTGGCAGCGACTCGGCCTCGTGCCGGCGCCGTTCAGCGATGTGACCGTCTACGCGCCGTACAAGGCCGACGGGATCAACCTCAACACCCTGCGCAGCAATCCGGCGCTGTCCGAACGGGTGCAGCCGTTGATCTGGGGGCTGCGGGAGGTGCTGGACTACGCCGAGGTGGTGCTCAATCGCGATGACGTCGATGCCAAGGCCGATGCCCTGATCGACTTCCTGGCCGAGCGAGTAGTGGGCAAACGATTCCAGGCCGACGAGCTTCGGGGCGAGTCATTTGCCGTCGAGAGTTTCGCGGACCTGGATGAGTTCTTCCGGTCGATCTTCGACTTCCTCGAGGTCAAGTCGCGCGGCGCCGACGTCTGGCGCACGCACCATGTCGCCACGATCCGCAAGATCCGCAATCGCCTGGGCAACATCGCGACGCGGTCCAAGGGACTGGTGACCGATGATGGCATCGCCAACGACCTGCCGTGGGGCGCGTTCCGCGACCGCTCGGTCAGCGTGGTGGATGTGGCCGGCCTCGATCCCCTGGCGCAGGACCTTGTCTTTGCCCGAGTGATCTCCAAGCTGCGCGAGCACCTCGAGCGTCGCGACCTCGGCGTCGATCACGTGATCGTCTTCGTCGACGAGCTCAACAAGTACGCGCCGAGCGACGGGCCCGAGAGCTACGTCAAGCGAATGCTGCTCGACCTGTCCGAGCGAGGCCGCTATCTCGGCCTGGTGCTCTTCTCGGCGCAGCAGTTCCGCTCCCAAGTGCTGCGGCGCGTCACCGGTAACGCCGGCACCACCGTGTACGGCCGGATGGACAGCGACGAACTGGCGATGCCGGGCTATGCCACCCTCTCGCCCGCCGTGAAGGCGAAGCTCGCGGCGCTGCCGAAGGGCGAGCTGATGATTCGCCATCCGCACTTCACCCAGCCGGTGTTCGTCCGGTTCCCGCGACCGGCCTCGCTGTCGGGGCGCGAGGGGGTCGAGCGATTCCCGCCCGAACCTGACCTGCCGTTTGCCGACGCCGTGGTGCGCCGACTCAAGGCGCTTGATCCGTCGATTCCCTCCGACGGCGTGCACTCGGCGATCGATGGCCGCCCTGAGGCCGAGGTGCGGAAGGCGGTCTCCGCCACGATCCAGCGTCGCCCGGCCGACGTCATGGCGTTCTTCCGCGGCTGCCTCAAGCGGACCATCGCGGTCATCCCGGTCACCCCCCGTCGCGGGGTGCTCCCGCTGGTGCGCGACGATGACGATCCCTTCGCGCCATATTAATTGATGCGCCTGGCCCACCTGGCCGATCCCCACCTCGGGTTCCGGCAGTATCATCGGCTGACCGACCGCGGTCGCAACCAGCGCGAGATGGACGTCGCGATGGCGTTCTCTCGTGCCATCGACGGCATCATCGTGGAGCGTCCCGACGCCGTGATCGTCGCCGGAGACCTCTTCCATGCCGTGCGCCCGACCAACTCCGCCATTCTCCACGCCTTCCGGGAGTTCGCGCGCCTGCGGGCAGCGCTGCCCGATGCACCGATCGTCCTCATCGCCGGCAACCACGATACGCCGCGTTCCAGCGACACCGTCTCGATCTTCGGGTTGTTCAACGAACTGGGGCTGCACATCGCGCTGGACCGGGCGCGGCGGTTCTCCTTTCCCCATCTCGACTTGAGCGTGCTCGCGGTGCCGCATCAGGCATTGTTTGAGGAACCGCGGCCCGGCCTCGAACCGGCGGGCCCCGAACGCCACCAGGTGCTGGTGCTGCACGGTGAAACCCCGGGTTTGTTCGGTGAGGATCGCAGCGTGGCCGATCCAGGTGGCGCCCATCTTTCCGATGCGGAGCTCGGTCGTGGCGAGTGGAGTTACGTGGCGCTCGGCCATTATCACGTGCAGCACGAGGTGCGCGAGCGGGTCTGGTATGCCGGTGCGCTCGAATACGTCAGCCCGAATCCGTGGGGGGAACTGCACGAGGAGCGCCGGCGCCGCATCGCGGCGAAGGGGTGGCTGCTCGTCGATCTCGACACGGGTCGTGTGAGCAGGCGGCCCATCGATCCGCCGCGCCGCGTCCTCGACCTGCCGTCGCTCGATGGCGCCGAGCTGGCGGCCCCCGAACTCGACCGGCTGCTGGTCGATGCAGTGGCACAGGTGCCCGGCGGGATCGAGCTGGCAGTCGTCCGGCAGGTGGTGCGCAACGTCCCGCGGGCAGTGGGGCGTGAGCTCGACCATGAGCAGATCCGCGAATGGAAGGCGGCGGCGCTGCATTTCCAGCTCGACCTGCGCCGGCCGGAGGCCCCGGAACGCGCCATCGGCAATGCCGCACCGGGGACGCGCCGGACCCTGTCGGAAATGCTGGAAGATTCGCTGCGGAGTCGGCCGCTTCCCGGCGGGATGGATCGGGTGGCCTTCGTGACCGAAGGAGTCGATTTCCTGGCCAGCGTCGAGCACAGTGGCGGGGAGGGGTAGTGCTGCTCCTGCGACTCCGCCTCGTGAACTTCCGCCAGCATGCGCTGACTGAACTCGACTTCGGGTCCGGGCTGATCGGCATCATCGGGCCGAACGGTGCTGGCAAGACCACGTTGCTCGAGGCGATCGCCTACGCGCTGTATGGCGTGCCGGCCACGCGCGGCACCAAGGAGACGCTGCGCCGGCGCGGCGCGCCGCCACGCTCGCGTTTCGAGGTGACGCTCGACTTCTCACTGGGGGCGCATCGCTACTCCATCACGCGGACGCTGACCGCGGCGGAGTTGTCGCAGGACGGCCACCAGATCGCCAACAGCACGGGCGCCGTGACCGAGCGCGTCACGTCACTGCTGGGGATGAGTCGCGAGGAGTTCTTCAACACCTATTTCACCGGCCAGAAGGAACTCGCCGTGATGGCCGCGATGGGGCCCACCGAGCGCGCGCAGTTCCTCTCCCGGGTGCTGGGATACGAGAAACTCCGTGAAGCGCAGGAACTGGCGCGCGTCCGGCGCACCGAGCTCCGTGCGGAACTCTCCGGCATCGAACAGGGCTTGGCCGACCCGGCCGCCCTTGAGGCCGAGCTGCAGTCGGCGGCGGCGGCGTTGGAGGCGTCACGGGCGGAGCGGGACGCCGCCCTCGCCGCCGAGCAGGCTGCCGCTGCGAAACTGGCCGCACTCACGCCTGAGTGGACTATTGCCAAGGAGAAGCGCGGCGCCTGGCAGTCGCTCGATGGCGAACGACGCGTCGCGGAAGGGAGAGTGGCGGCGGCCCGCGCCTCGTTCGAGGCGCTCGACCAGGAACTCGCCAATGCCCTGCGCGCGCGCGACCGGCTGATCGAGACCGCCGCGG
>JANYAG010000153.1 GCA_025361465.1 Gemmatimonadota bacterium | reverse complement strand
CATGAGTCCCGAGCAGGCCGCCGGGGGCGGCGCGGTCGACGCGCGTTCGGACATCTACAGCCTCGGCTGCATGCTCTATGAGATGCTGGTGGGGGTCGCGCCGTATCAGGGCGACTCGGTGCAGGCGATCATCAGCCGCCGCTTCACGGAGGATGCCCCTGATGTACGCGAGCAGCGTGGTGAGTTGCCGCGCGCGCTGGCCGAACTCGTGGCCAACATGCTCGAACGTGATCCAGCCGACAGAGTGCAGACCGCCGCGGAGCTGGCGCAGCTTCTCGGGGCGGTGGAGGTGGAGTGTGCCACGCTTTCCGGGTCGACCTACCAGCGGATTGCCGGCCGGACCATGGCGGGCGCACGACGCCGACTGCGCCGGGTGCGTGGTCTGGCCATTGCCGGGGGTGCCGCGGTGCTGCTGGCTGCCGGGGCCTGGCTGGTGCGCGGCACGCCATGGGTCGGCCGGCTGCTGCACCTCGGGTTGAGCGTGAAGACGCTCGCCGTCCTTCCACTGGTCAACCTCTCGGGTGACGTGCAGCAGGACTACTTCGCCGATGGCCTCACGGCGGCGCTGATCACCGACCTCAGCCAGCTGCCGGGCGTCAAGGTGATTTCGCGGACCTCGGTGATGCAGTACAAGCTGATGCGGAAGCCGATGCGGGACATCGCCCGCGAGCTGCATGCTGACGCCGTGCTCGAGGGCACCATGATGCGCGACGGCGAACGGGTGCGCATCTCGGCCACTCTGGTGCGGGCCAGCGATGAGCAGAGCCTCTGGACCAAGAGCTTCGACGGACAGGCGGGACAGCTCTTTGAACTGCAGCGCACGGTCGGCCTGGACGTGGCCCGCGAGATCGGCGCCCGGTTCTCGTCGCAAGTGCATTCGACCGGGCCGTCGGTGAAGCCGGAATCACAGCAGGCCTACCTCAAGGGGGTGTATTACGCCGGCCAGTCCCGCCTCGAAGACGCGATTGCCTCGTTCACGCGCGCGGTGGAAGTCGATCCCCGCAACGCATCGGCCTATGCGGCCATGGCACGTGCCCAGTACTTCAGGGCGTTCTTCGGGGAGGTGGCGCCGCAGGAGGCGTTCAGCCAGATGCGTCGTGCGACCGCCGCCGCGCTGGCGCAGGATCCCTCGCTGGGCGAGGCGCACGGCCTGATGGCGCTGGTGAACACCCATTTCGATTACGACTGGCCCGCGGCGGAAAAGCACTTCGCCCAGGCACTCGCGCTGAGCCCGAGCAATGCCCAGGTTCACCACGACTATGCCCACTTCCTGCTGGCAATGGGGCGGGGCGCCGAATCGGTGGAAGAGAGCCGCCGCGCGGTCGAGCTCGATCCGGCAAATCCGATGCTCACCGCCTGCCTCGGCTGGCACAGCCTGTTCGACGCGCGCTTTGACGAATCGCTGCGGCATGCCGCCGAAGCGCAGCGGATGATGCCGAGCTTCTGGGCCCGCATCGTCCAGGGCTGGGCGCAGGCCGGTATGGGGCAGGGGGGGCAGTCGGTTGCGTCGATGCGCGATGCGATGGCCCTGGAACCCGCGCTGGGATTCACCCAGGCGGCACTGGCGTATGCCCTGGGCAAGAACGGCGAGATCCAGGAGGCGCGCTCCCTGCTGGCGGGCCTGCTGGCGCAGTCACGCAGCGGCTACATCTCGGCCTACGACATCGCGCTGGTGTACACGGGGCTCGGCGACAACGATCGCGCCTTTGAGTGGCTCGGCAAGGCGATTGCCGAGCGCTCGATCTTCGTGGTGCATCTTGCGTGGGACGCGCGCCTGCAGCCGTTGCGCGTCGACCGTCGCTTCCCCGAGTTGCTGGCTCGGCTGGCAATTCCCGGGCAGACCGGCCCGGCGCCACAGTCCAAGGCGGTCGCGATAACGCACGTCGGGGAGTAACCCGGTTTCTCTTCGGCGTGACGGGCGACCCCGCCCGACCTGTGCGTCGTGGCGGGGTTTCCTGTATTCATGGGTGCGTCGTAGACTTGAGCCACTCCATGCAGGACCGACACTCCGACTTCACGGTGCATCCATGCTACGACTGAACCTGCGGGCCACGCCAGTGCTGGTCGCGCTGATGCTGTGCCTCACCGCCACGACGTGGCTCCCGGCCCAGGTCACCCTGTCGGCTGGTGCGCTGCAAGTGACTGTGAGTCGGACGGGCACGGTCACCGCGCTGCGGAACACGGCGTCGGGGGCCGACTATCTGGCTCCCGATCATCCGGCGTCCCTGCTGACGCTGGTCAGCGACTCCAAGCGGTACCTGCCGACGGCGCTGTCACTATCGCAGACGAACTCCGGCAGGCTGCTCACGCTGCAATTTGCCCCGACGGGCGTGCGCATCGTCGTCCGGGTGCGCGAACTGCCGACGCACCTGGCGCTGGACATCCTCAGCGCCGAGCCGGTGGGAGTGGTCGACGCGGTGATCTGGGGGCCGTATCCCACCACGATCTCGAAGACGATCGGCGAGGTGATCGGTGTGGTGCGAGATGGCCAGGTCGCGCTCGGGTTGCAGGTCCTCAACATGAAGACGCTCGGTGGCGACCTGCCCAACAGCGAGGGAAGCACCTGGGCGCGCGGCATCGCCGCCACGGCGTATCCCTGGGGCAGCACCCTGCAGGCGTACGCCATCAACCGCGATCGCGAGCGGCACGTGGATGCCTGGGGTGGCGTCCAGAAGCACATGCCGGTACCGCCGATTCCCGGCGAAACCGTCGTGGGGAGCAGCATCGCCCTCTTCACCTGCGCCGAACCCGAGACGCTCGACCGGCTGGGCCAGATCGAGATCGCCGAGCACCTGCCCCATCCGACCATCAACGGAGTCTGGTTCAAGCAGTCGCCGCTGTTCGGGAAGTCCTACCTGATCTCCTCGTTCGGCGAGGCCGATGTCGATGAGATGATCGGCTACACCAAGCGCGCCGGCCTGTTTTCCCTCTATCACGAGGGCCCCTTCGCGAGCTGGGGACACTTCGTGCTGGGGAAGGAGCAATTCCCCAATGGGCGTCAGGGAATGCGCATTGCGGCAGAGAAGGCGCACGCTGCCGGGCTGCACCTCGGCGTGCATACGCTGACGAACTTCATCAACACCAATGATCCCTACGTCACCCCGGTGCCCGACGATCGGCTCAGTCTCACGGGGTCATCGACGCTGGTGGGGGAGATTGATGCCCAGCAGAAGGAGATCGAAGTCGCGTCTCCCGAGTACTTCAACCAGGACAAGGACGACAACCTCCATACCGTGAAGATCGGCAAGGAGCTGATCCAGTACCGGGCTGTCACGGCGACGAAGCCCTACACCCTGCTCGACTGTCAGCGCGGGGCGTTCGGGACCACCGCAACGGCGCACCGGGCCGGTGCGGCGGCGGGTAAGCTGTTTGACCACGCCTACAAGGTCTTCTTCCCCAACTTCGCCATGCAGCGCGAGGTGGCCCGCAACCTCGCCGGCTTCCTGAACGAAACCGGCGTCGACCACATCGACTTCGATGGACATGAAGGCGCGCTGGCGTCGGGGCAGGGGGACTATGCCCTCGCCGTCTTCGCCAACGATGTGCTGAGCCAGGTGCAGCACGACTTCATCAACGGGACCAGCACCAGCAAGACCTTCTACTGGCACATCGGGTCGTATTACAACTGGGGCGAGCCGTGGTACGGCGGCTTCAAGGAGAGCATGCAGCAGTATCGCATCGACAACCAGGGGCTGTTCGATCGCAATTACATGCCGCACATGCTGGGGTGGTACCTGCTCACCGACCAGACGACGCTGGCGGACATGGAATGGATGCTGGCGCGCGCGGCCGGGTACAGCGCGGGGTTTGCGATGGTGGCACGACCGAAGGCGTTGCGGGACAATGCGCTCACGCCCACCCTGCTCGATGCCATTCGCGAGTGGGAGAGTGCCCGGACCAGCGGCGCGTTCGACAGCGCGCAGCAGGCACGGCTGAAGAACCCGGCTAATGAGTTTCACCTCGACGCGGTCGGGCCCGGGGCCTGGAACCTCTTGCAGGTCGCCGCTTCGCCCGTCTTCGTGCGGACCAGGGTCGAGCACCAGCCCGGAGAGCCGGGCCTGACCACGTGGGAGGTGCCGCAGGAGTGGTCGGCCCAGCGACTGCAGTTCCGCTTGAGCCTCGCGGGCAAGGCCGGGACAGCGAGGAATTTCAGGATGCAGGTCGATCGCTACACCGAGATCGCGCTGCCGATCGAGTTGAGTGCTGGGGAGAGCCTGGTGTGTGACGGCTCCACCACCGTACGCCTCTATGATGCGGCGGGCCGGCCCAAGGCGAAATACCAGCTGGCAGCGCTGCCGCCCGTCGTGGCGCCGGGCGGGCATATCATCACGCTGGACTCGGATTTCGGGGGCGACGAGCCGCCCAGAGTAGAGGTACAATTCAAGGGCCTCGGCCCGAGGGAAGCGATCCACGCCCAGCGGTGACGACGACGCACTGCTGACCACTCGTTCGATGGGAAGTGCCTTCATGCGCCAATTCCGGCTGTTTCTCTGCCTGGTCCTCCTGCCGGCCGCACTCGCCGGCCAGCAACCCGCCGCTGCCGTGCAACAGACCGGACGCTTCGACCTCGGCAAGATGTGGACGTTCGAGTATCCGCCATCGGCCTACTTCTCCAGCACCTATGGCTTCAGCGCCGACTCGGCGTGGTTCGCCCGGGCCCGGATGGCAGCACTGCGCATTCCCGGTTGTTCGGCGGCGTTCGTATCGGCCAACGGGCTGATCGTCACCAACCATCACTGTGTGCGCGGTTCGGTCAACTCGATGAGCCGGAGCGGCGAAACCCTGCTCGACTCGGGTTTCGTGGCCGCCGGGCTCGCCGACGAACGGCGCATCCCGAACATGATTGCTGACCAGTTGCTGGCCGCCGTGGACATCTCAAAGGAAGTGGACGCGGCGGGTGACGCCGTGACCGCCGGACCCCAACGCGATGAAGCACGACGTGCCGCGACCACGACGGCGCTGGCGAGGATCAAGGCGCAGTTTGCGAAGGAGGGAGACTCCATCGTGGTGCAATCGGTCCCGCTCTACAACGGGGCCCGCACCTCCGCGTACGTCTTCCGGCGCTACACCGATATTCGCCTGGTGGTCGCCGCCGAACTTGGCATGGCCAACATCGGTGGCGACTGGGACAACTTCACCTATCCCCGCTACGCGCTCGATTTCGCGTTGATGCGGGCGTATGGACCCGATGGTCGGCCGATGTCCAGCCCGAACTTCTTCGCCTGGGGTGGCACCACGGGCGTGCAGGCGGGGGACGCGGTCTTTGTCATCGGGAATCCCGGTGCGACTCGGCGCCTGACGACGGTCAGCCAGCTGGAATACCAGCGCGACGTCGCCCTTCCCGTCCAGAATCACTTCCTCGAGAGCCGGATCGCCGCGTTGACGTCGTACCGGAATGCCAGTCGGAACGAACAGGAGCGCAGCAACCTGATGGTGCAGATTCTCGGCCTCTCCAACAGCTGGAAGCCGATCAGCCGGCGGATTGACGGCCTGCGCGACCCGGCAGTCATGGGTCGGCGCATTGCCATCGAACGGGCGCTGGGCGACTCCATTCGTGTCCATGCGACACTGCGAGCACAGTACGACAAGCTGTTTGCCCGCATGGCCGACCTGCAGCGTCAACGCAGTAAGGCCTCCGCGGCGTTCGCCGCGTTCTCGCAACTGAACACCGCTGGTTCCGGAAGCAGCACCTTGCAGGCGGCCTACTGGGCGTGGCGAGTGCAGCACGGACCGACCGACTCCGTGGCCCGGTTCCGCCAGCGCCTGGCGAGTGTGCGCAACGCGTCGGCTGCCCTGGAGAAGAGCTTGCTGTCGCTCGCGCTCGAAGACATCGCCCGGGCGTACGGGCCAACGCACGCGTTTACCCGGGCCGCCCTGAACGGCCACTCGGCTCCTGAGGCGGCCGACGCGATCCTGGCGGCCGCGGCGTTCAGTGACACCTCCGTCCGGCGAAAGGCGGCGGCGGGTGAGCTGAGCAGTCATCCGGCGCTCAAGCTGATGGATGCGGTGATGCCGACGGTGCTGGCGTTCGAGGCCCAGAAGGCGAAGCTCGACGCGGAGGAGGCGTCGATCAGTGCGCAGATCGGCCGCGTGCGGTTCGAGGTGTACGGGCCGAGCATTCCGCCCGACGGCTCAGGGTCGCCACGGATCGCCGATGGGGTGGTGCAGGGATACGAGTACAATGGCTCGCTGGCACCGCCGTACACCACGTTCTACGGAGTTTACGACCGGAATCGCAGCCATGGCGAAGGCAGCGACTGGAGCCTGCCATATCGCTGGCGCACGCCGCCGGCCGGGCTCGACCTGGGCACGCCGCTCAACTTTGTCTCGACGGCCGACAGCTACGGCGGCAACTCCGGTTCGCCGGCGGTGACGAAGGACCTCCGCATCGTCGGGCTCAACTTCGACCGGAACATCGACGCGATGATCCGGGACTACATCTACTTGCCGGAACGAGGACGCAACGTGATGGTGGACGTGCGAGCGATTCAGGCGTCGCTGAGTGCCGTCTACCGTGCGGACCGGGTTGTGCGGGAGCTGGTCAACGGAAAGATGTAGCGCCGGTTGAGTCCGCTAGCGCGTGAGGACCGGAAACCCCGCCCGACGATCGTCGTGGCGGGGTTTCGCGTCGCGGCGGGGATGTCGAGTGGTTGGCACAACTCCCCCGGTTGAAGCGTTCCTTCCCTGTTCCCTCGGCGCCGACCTGCGCCTGTCGCACCCTGTCCAGCCTGCCGGTGGAGGTTCCATGTCTCGCGCGCGGTCCGTCGTGTTCCCCCTCGCCCTTCTCCTCGCCGCGGCAGTGTCGCTCCCGGCACAATCGCCCGCCGAGGAAGCGCAGCGGCATCTGACCAGGGCCCGCGAGCTGGCGGGCAGCAGTTTCATGCCCACCGAGGAAATTCTCTGCAATGAACTTCCCGGGGCGAGTCCGTTCGACGAGATGGCAAAGGAGGAGCGAGTCACGCCGACGCGGGTCTTCGATAATCTCTATTACATCGGCACGCGCAGCGTGGGCACCTGGGCGGTCAGGACCTCCGAAGGGATCATCCTGATCAACGCGTTGCATACCCAGTGGGTGACCTCGACGCTCGTTTCCGGTCTCAAGAAGGTCGGCCTCGACCCGGCCGACGTGAAGTATGTGATTGTCACCCAGGGCGAGGGCGATCACTATGGCGGTGCGAAGTACTTCCAGGACAAGTACTCCTCGTGGGTGCTGATGTCTCCCGCGGACTGGGATGGGCTGGCCCGCACCGGTGGCGGTCGTGGGGGGGAGCGAGGCGACTCCGCCGGGCGTGACGCTCGCCGTCCGGGATCGGGCACGGGGCAGGGGGACGGGGGACGCCGTGGAGGGGGTGGTATCGGTGGGGGCCGCGGCGGGAGTGGCGGGGGTTTTGGCGGTGGCCGAGGCGGATTCGGCGGCGGGCGTGAGATGCCGCGCGGCGGGGAGGGCCGAGGTGGTGGG
>JANYAG010000045.1 GCA_025361465.1 Gemmatimonadota bacterium | reverse complement strand
TCGCCGATGGCGTGGAGCTTCCTGTTCGACATCGTGCACCATCGCGGGCAGATCAGCACCTACCTGCGGCCGATGGGCGCCAAGGTGCCGCAGATCTACGGGCCGAGCGGGGACGAACCGTAAGACCCATGAGCGTGACCCGACGCGAAGCGCTCCGCCGGTTGAGCGCACTGTTGGGGCTGCCGCTGGTGCGGTGGCCCGCGCGCCTCGACGACCCGCTCGCCGGCACGATCGTCGAGTACCAGGCGGGACGCGCACGGCGTGATTGGAGTGCCGCACAGGTCACGGAGCGGGCACTCGAGCGGTGCCAGGCGTGGAATGGCACCCTGCACGCCATCGACCAGTTGTCGGCCACCGCGATGATGGAGGCCCGGGCCTCGGACACGAGGCTGCGGCGCGGCGAGCTCCACGGACCGCTCGACGGCGTGCCGGTCTTCGCGAAGTCGATCTACGACATGGAGCGCCTGCCGACCACCGCTTCGAGCAACGAGTGGGCGCGCCTCTTTCCCGCCGCCGCTCGCCGCGACGCGCTCGAGGTCAGGCGGATGCGCGACGCCGGCGCGATCGTGCTGGGCAAGACCGCGGCCGACGACTTCGCCTACCACGGCAATGGCACCAGCTCGCTCTCGGGGCAGGTGCACAATCCATACGACCCCACCGGAGCCAGGACGCCCGGTGGTTCGAGCGCCGGCTCCGCGGTCTCGGTGGCATGCGGCATCGCCTTCGCGGCACTGGGTACCGACGATGGCGGGTCGAATCGCATCCCGGCGCAGTTCTGCGGGATCGTCGGGATGAAACCGACCTTTGGCCTGGTGCCGCGCACCGGCGTGATTCCCACCTGGCCATACCTGGACAGCCACGGCCCCCTGGCGCGCAGCGTCGCCGATGCAGCACTGCTGCTCGATGCCATTGCCGGACCCGACAAGTCGGACGGCCTGGCGCTCACCACCCGGTGGCGCCGGGGAATTCTCGAGCACCTGCCGGACAATGCGCTGGCCAACGCGCGACTCGGACTCGTCCAGGCCCACGTGCCGCGGGCGCAGATGCGCGCCGAGTCGGTGGCGGTGTTCGATCGCGCCGTCGGCGACCTGATGGCGGCGGGCGCCATCGTCACCGAAAGCGCGCCGACCGTCACGCGCGCCAATGTGCGGAACCTCTTCGCCGAGGCAGCGAAGGCCCGCGGCGACGTCACGCCGGATCCCAACTCGCCGGCCGCAACCGCCAATGCCCTCCTCAGGTATTTCGCCACGCACGGCGGCGATGCCCGGCGCGAGGTCGAGCGCGGACTGGCTGCGTATCGTGCGTTCTATGACGTGCTGCCGAAGGAGTGGGAGGAGATGTCGCGCCTTATCGTGCAGCCCTATGAGCGCGACGCGGCGGGGCAGTCCTTCGCCCGTTCGCGGGAGACAGTTGTGGCGCAGCTGGCCGAGACATTCCGGAAGGAGCAGCTGGACGCGATGATCTACCCCACCATGCCGTTTCCCGCACCGCGCGCCGTCGACCCGTGGCCCGACATCCGCACCACGCTGGGCTATGGCAACTGGCTCGGCCTGCCGGAAGTCTCGGTGCCAACCGGAATCGGCGCCGACGGAATGCCCGCGGGCAACATCTCCTTCGTCGGCCTCCCCGGCAGCGATGCGCGGATCCTCGCGCTGGCGGATTCATATGAACGCCTGTCGCGGCGGTTTGTTGCACCACCCACGCCGGCGTGAATGCTCGCATCCCTTCCGGCTCGCCCAAGCGAGGTTCGTTCATGAGGTTCCGAGCCGCCGGTGTGGTTGCCGTCGCGCTGCTGTGCACCGGGCCAACTGTCGCAGCCCAATCGGTGCGCTCCGGCAATCCGATCCTGCCGGGTTGGTACGCCGATCCCGAGGCGCACATCTTCGCGGGCGAGTACTGGATCTTCCCGACCTACTCCGCGCCGTACGGCCAGCAGACCTTCCTTGACGCATTCTCGTCCCGCGACCTGGTGACCTGGGTCAAGCATCCGCAGGTGCTCGATACCGCCGATGTGGCATGGGCACGGCGCGCGGTGTGGGCGCCGTCGATCATCGAGAAGGGCGGCTGGTACTACCTCTTCTTCGGCGCCAACGACATCCAGAACGACCAGCAGAAGGGCGGGATCGGCGTCGCGCGGGCGCGCACGCCGGCCGGACCATTCAAGGACTTCCTCGGCAAGCCGTTGATCGATGCGTTTCACAACGGCGCCCAGCCGATCGATCAGATGGTGTTTCGGGACGTCGACGGCACCTACTATATCGTCTACGGTGGCTGGCGTCACTGCAACATCGCCAAACTGAACGACGACTTCTCCGGCCTCGTCCCCTTTCCCGACGGGAGCACGTTCAAGGAGATCACTCCAGCCGGGTACGTCGAAGGCGTGTTCATGCTGGTGAAGGACGGGAAGTACTACTTCATGTGGTCGGAGGGCGGCTGGACCGGGCCCGACTACGCCGTCGCCTATGCCATCGGCACGTCGCCCTTCGGGCCATTCAATCGGGTGGGGAAGATCCTGCAACAGGACTCGATGGTGGCGACAGGGGCAGGACACCACTCGATTCTGCACGCCGAGGGCTCGGCCAACTGGTACATCGTGTACCATCGACGCCCGCTCGGCGAGACCGATCGCAATCATCGGGTCGTCAGCATTGATGAACTGCATTTCGATGCGCAGGGACTGATCCAGCCGGTCGTCATCACCAAGGCCGGCGTGAAGGCGGACTCGCTCCGCACGTCACACAAACCATGAGCGTGAAAGAGGAGTCGCCACGGCAGGAGGCTGCAAGGCAAGGGATCGTCCTGCGCTCCCTCCTCGCAGTGCTCGCCGCAGCGACCGTCGCGTGCAGTGCTTCGCCGCTGGTGCCAAGCGAGGTGCGCGAGCTCGACCGGGCCGAAGCCCGCTGGGCCGCGCGACCCTTCCGGGCGTACTCTATTGAGATGAAGACGAGCTGTTTCTGTCCGCCCATCATCAATGAGTGGGCTCGCGTCGAGGTGGTCAACGACAGCGTCACGCGGGTCGTCCTGGTGGACGGTGGAACGGAAGTGAGTGCTGCAGAACGGCCCTCCTTCCGGACAGTTGAATGGCTGTTCAGCACCATTCACTCGGCCCAGGACGCCGATTGGGTCAAGGACGTCGTCGCCACCTATGACCCGCTGCTCGGCTTTCCCACCCATGTCAGCTTCATTCCAAAGGACGGAGTCCTGGACGCCGGAAGCGTCCATTATCTGCGCAACGCCGCGGCATTACCCAGCCCCTGAGCCATCGCAGCACCGCCTCACACACAGCCCCCTCGCGTTGAGCATTCCGAGTCTTCCGCTCGGGCTTGGCTGATCACGCCGCAAGCAGGTACCGTTTCCAGAATGGGTTCCCGACCGAGGGACCCAATCCATGGAATGCTGCCGCCTACCTTCGGGGAACCAGCCCATGAAACCCGCCCACACTCTCGCGATCGCCCTGCTCGTAGTCGTTGCCGTCGGGCACATCGTCCGTCTCTTCCTGAAGCTGGAGTTCACGGTCAATCACGTGGCCATTCCGATGTGGCCGAGCGTTGTCGCGGTCGTTGTCTTCCTGGGCGTCGCTGCCGCCTTGTGGCGTGAAAGCACCGGCAAGGAGTCGTGAAATGAGCATGAAGGGAAAGTGCCAGAGTTGCGCGATGCCGCTCAAGGCCGACCCCGGCCACGGCGGCACCAACGCCGACGGTTCGCACAGCAACGAGTACTGCAGTTACTGCTACGCGAACGGCGCCTTCATCCAGCCTGACATGACCGTCGAGCAGATGAAGACGCTGGTCATCGAGAAGCTCGGGGAGAAGGGCGTTCCGAAGTTCGTCGGGTACTTCTTTGCCAGCGGTCTCGGGAATCTCAAGCGGTGGCATTAGCCGCCGCGCACGCGCTCGCGGTGCTTCGGGACCTTGGTCTCGAACGCGTCGAGTCATCAGCGTTGGCGCTCAGCGCCGTCCGCATTGATACCGCACTCTGGCAGGTCACCGCCGAGCGACCCGCGATGAGCACGCTCGTATCGGTGACCGGTCTCGACCCGTCGCGTGAGCGACTCGAGCAAGCCCTGGGACGCGCGTTCGATGCGATGCAGCGGCTCATCGACCTGCTCACCCGTTTCGGCGATGCCTCACCGATCACTCTCCTCAACGCGACCGGCAGACTCGAGGGCCCACCACCAGAAGTGAGCGTCGTGGTGGCGAAGGCGCTGGACTACCATCGCCTCACGCACGGGGCCTTCGATGTCTCGGTGGCCCCGCTGGTGGACCTCTTCTGGGATCGCCTGGTGCGCGCGGTGCCGGTGGAACCGACGCCCGCGGAGATCGCCGAGACACGCACCATGGTCGGCGCCGAGCATGTCGCCCTGTCCCGGCGTCGCATCAGTCTTGGCCGGCCAGGGATGCGGCTCACGCTGGACGGCATCGCCAAGGGATACATCGTCGACGCCATCTGCGCCGAACTCGATCGCGGGGGCATGCGACGCTACCTGGTGAATGCCGGCGGCGATATCCGGGCGCGCGGCATGAATGCCAGCGCACGGCCATGGCAGGTTGCGGTCGAGAATCCGTGGCAACACGGTGACTATCCCGACGCCATCTCCCTCGTCGACTCCGCAGTGGCAACCTCCGGGAGTTACGAGCGTTGCTACGACCCCGCCCGCACCTATCACCACATCGTCAGTGCGGCGACCGGCCGTTCGCCGGGCCACTGCAGCAGCGTCACGATCGTGGCCCCGACGACCCTCGCGGCCGACGCGCTCGCCACGAGCGTGTTCGTGATGGGGCCAACAAACGGAATCGCATTCATCGAGAAACTCCGCGGCTGTGCCTGCCTGATCCTCGATCACGAGGGACGGGCGCACCGCTCGCGACGCTGGCGCAGTGCAATACCCTTGACCGGAGGCAGCGACACGACATGACCAGGCTGACGACCGCCCCGCACGGGCCGTACTCGGGTTTCCAGGTGACGACACTCGTCATCCTGCGAATGCTCATCGGCTGGCACTTCTGCTATGAAGGCCTCGCCAAGCTCCTCAACCCGTACTGGACATCGGCGGGCTACCTGGCGGGCTCCCAGTGGTTCCTGAAGGATGATCTCATCAAGATCGCGGCGAGCCCGACGGCCGTTACGGCGATCGACCTGCTGAATGAGTGGGGTCTCGTGGCGATCGGCCTCGGCCTGATGCTCGGCCTGCTTGCGCGCCCGGCGGCGATTGCCGGCGTCGTCCTGCTCGCGCTGTACTGGATCGTCGCCCCACCGTTCGCCACCGTCACCTATCCGATCCCCGCCGAGGGGAGCTACGTGCTGGTCAACAAGGTGCTGGTCGAACTGGGTGCGTTGCTGGTGCTGGTGGCGTTCCCGACCAGCCGCACGTGGGGGCTTGACCGCTTCCTCTTCCCGGACCGCACTGCACGGGGGACAACATGAGCGACGAGAAGAAGACCGACGCCCCCGCACAGCCTGCGGGCGGCGACTCGAACAACATCAGCCGGCGCGGCGTCCTGCAGGGGCTGGTCTCGGTGCCGGTGCTGGGGGTGTTCGCCTACAACGTCCTGAAGAAGAAGGCACGCGACGAGGCCAAGAAGAAGGCTATCCTCTCGGAGCTGGGGGTGCGCGAGGGCGGTCCCGCCGTCATCCCCAACGCGATTTCAAAGCCGCCGAGCCGCAAGATCCGCCTCGGCATCATCGGCGTCGGCGGCGAGGGCGAATCCCTGCTCCGCCACGCCGGCTTTGCCCACCCCGACTTCATCAAGAACGCGCGGGAGGCACTGAAGAAGAATCCGGGAGACAAGCAACTTGAGGTGTACGTCAACCAGGAAGACCTCAACGTCGTCTTCACCGGCGTCTGCGACCTCTTCGATGTCCGGGCTCAGCGCGCAATCGATGCAACCAAGGTCGATGTCCGCCCACAGGGTGCCGCGGCGAATCCACCGGCGCGTCGTTTTCGCCGGTACACCGACATGCTCTCCAGTGGCGAGGTCGATGCCGTCATCGTGGCGACACCCGATCACTGGCATGCGCAAATCGTCCAGGACGCCGCCGCGGCAGGGATCCACGTCTACTGCGAGAAGGCGCTGACGCGAACGGAAGAGCAGGCACACGCGGTCTACGATGCCATCAAGAAATCAAAGGTCGTCTTCCAGCTCGGCCACCAGAACCGGCAATCGGAGTCCCACAACAAGGCGCGCGAGGTGATTGCCGCCAACGTCCTCGGCCCGATCGCCCTGGTGGAAGCCACCACCAACCGCAACAGCCCGTGGGGCGCCTGGGTGTGGGACATCCACAAGGACGGCAATCCGACGACGATCGACTGGGCGCAGTTCGAGGAGCAGGCGGCGCACAAGGTGCCGTTCAGTCTCGAGCGCTTCTTCCGCTGGCGCTGCTGGTACGACTACGGCACCGGGCTCGCTGGCGACCTGTTGTCACATGAGTTCGACGGCGTCAACCAGATTCTCCAGCTCGGCATCCCGCACTCGTGCGTCGCGACAGGTGGTGTCTACCACTTCACCGACGGCCGCGATGTGCCCGACGTCTTCCAGGCCGCCTACGAATACCCCGACCGGAAGCTGAGTTTCGTCTACAGCGCCACCCTGGCCAATGGCTATGATCGCGGCCTGAAGTTGATGGGACACGACGCCACGATGACCGTGGGCGGCACGTTGAGTGTCTCGGCGGACGGCGAGTCGACGCGCTACAAGCAGAAGCTCGTCGACGGCGTCATCGACGCATCGCAGCCGATGTTCACCTACCGTCCCGGCTTCAAGGGGATTGACGCGGTGACGTCGGCCACGATGCAGTACTTCGCCAGTCGCGGCCTGCTGTTCACCTATCGCGGCGGGCGGCGGATGTCGGCCTACCACCTGATGATTCAGGAATGGCTCGACGTCATCCGCAATGGCGGCGAGACGAGCTGCAACATCGAGCGCGCCTACGAAGAGGCGATCACCTGCCACATGGCGACGCGCTCGTACCTTGACGGCCGCCGGGTCACCTGGGACCCGGCCGCGCGGCGGATCGTCTAGCGGAAACCGCCGACACAACCGGCAAGGCCCCGACCGGCGCGCTTGCGCCGGCCGGGGAGGCGGGTGTTGCCTTCGTCCTGGTGGGCCCGATCGCCTACTTCGGGCGTCGCTGGCTGCGCGTACATCTCTAAGCGATCCGACGACCGTGTGACGCCGTGAGGCGGCGATGCTTCACCAGCGCACTGCGACATTCTGGAGGTTCACATGACGACCATTCTGCCCGCCATCCATCGTCTGGCCCTGGGTTGCGCCGTGTTGGGCGTGGTTGCCTGTCAGGGGACCTCCGGGACCCCGGACCGGAACCCCGATCACTGTTTTGTGCTCGTCGCCTCGGTCACACCAAGCACCCCCGTGCTCGGCCCAGCCGATTCCGTCCGCCTCACGGCCAGCTACAACGCGGTTGCGGCGGAGTGCCTTCCCGCCGTACCGGCCAGTGCACTGGTCTGGCGCTCGGCCGACCCGACCATCGCGAGTGTGGACTCCGTGCGAGGCGAGGTCACGGCACGCGCGGCGGGCGTCGTCCAGGTCAGTGCCTACACGCCGGGCGGTTCGAACGCTCTCGGATCGGCGTCGATCAAGGTGGCGGTACCATGAGTCATGGTTGCATAGCCAGTGGGTGATAGTCGGATATCAGGCCGGGCGGGTCCAAACCAGAGATGGAGTGGAGTTCGTCCCGCTCCGTCCGAGCTCTCCGGGTTGAGGTCTTTCCCAACGCGCTTGAACGCGGTTCATTTCATGGTGCCCTTACACCGTCCTTTCCTGCTCGGGACCGTCCTGATCCTTGCGGCGTGTGCTCCGGCCCTGCCAAGGGTCGGCGGCAGCGCTCTGACGCCATCGACCCGCTGGACTCCGCCGGCTGCCGAACGGCCCACGACTTCCGGCGCCCAGTCCTCCGCGGCGGAACTGCCGACGGAACTTCAGGTTCCAGGCGCGCTACTGACGCCCGAACAACTGGTCGCGCTGGCCCTGGAGCGGAGTCCGGAAACCCGGACCACCTGGGCGAATGCCCGGAGCGCTGCCGCCAGCCTCGGTTCCGCCCGGAGCGACTACTTCCCCGATCTGACCGGAAACTTCAATGGCAATCGGCTGAAGACGTCGGCGACAGGCGGCAGGGTCGCCGTCGACCAGAAGACCTACGGGCCGTCGCTGTCGTTCTCCTGGCTGCTGTTCGATTTCGGGGGACGTTCCGGAACGATTGCTGCCGCGCGTGACGCGCTCCTCGTCGCGGACTGGAGCCACAACGCCAAACTCGCTGACGTGGTGCGGCGCACCGCGCAGGGCTATTACGCCTACGTCGGTGCCCGTGGCCTGCTCGAAGCGCAACGCCTGACCCTGCGGCAAGCCGAGGCGAACCTCGCGGCCGCGGAGGATCGTCGCCGCGTCGGTGTGGCGACCATTTCCGACGTGCTGCAGGCACGCACGGCGGTCGGACAGGCGCGTCTCGCGGAGCAGGATGCCGAAGGCGCCGAAGCGAGCACCCACGGTTCGCTCGCAACGCTGATCGGATTGACTCCCACGGCGCAGTTCACCGTGGACACCACCGCGGCGAGCGCACCAATCGGCGATGTGGCCGACGCCGTCGATTCGCTGATTGCACGCGCCCTGGTCGAGCGACCGGACCTGGCCGCCGCGCGGTCACAATTCGATGCGCGCCGCGATCAGGCGCGCGCGGTGCGATCGGCGATGCGGCCGGCGCTCAATGCCACCGGCAGCGGCAGCCGCACCTATGTCTCCGGCAGCACCGGCGGCAGGGACTCCTACAATATCGGTGTCGGCCTTTCGGTCCCGATCTTCAACGGCTTCGCCTGGCAGTACGCGGCCGAGGCCGCCAACATGCTGGCCGACGCCGAAGCCGCCCGGGTCCGGTCGCTCGAACAGCAGGTGTCGTTACAGGTCTTCCTCACCTATCAGCAGCTCCGCACCGCGCGACAACGCGTGGCAACCTCCGACGATCTCTTCGCCAGCGCCAGTGAAGCGGCTGACGCGTCGCGCGCCCGATATCGCGAAGGGGTCGGGTCGCTGCTTGAACTGCTCAACGCCGAACAGGCCCTTGGCTCGGCCCGTGCCCAACGGGTGCAGGCCCGGGTCGAATGGCATACCTCGCTGGTCCAGCTCGCGCATGATGCGGGTCTGCTCGAGCCGAATGGCGGGACTCGGCTGCAGGTAACGCCGGCCCGTACGCCTGTCCCAGGATCCAATAGATGATGAACCGCACCGCGCTTCGCCTGTCCCACGCCGCTGCCCTGGCGGTATTGCTGGTTGCCTGCACGGCCAAGGCGAGGCCGCCCGCCTCCTCGGTGCCGGTGTTGCTCGGGACGATCACCCGGACGGATGTGCCGCTGGTGCTCGAGGCCACGGGAACCGTCGAACCGTTGCAGAGCGTCACGATCCAGGCACAGGTTGGTGGCATCCTGACACGCGTCGCCTTCCGCGAAGGCCAGGACGTGCAGCAGGGAGCGGTGCTCTTCGAGATCGACCCGCGGCCATACCGTGCCGCCCTCAACCAGGCCGAAGCGAACCTGGCGCGCGATGCGGCGCAGTTCGAGATCGCCCGACGTGACCAGCAGCGATTCGAGGCGCTCGCCTCCAAGGAATACGTCACCCAGCAACAGCTCGACCAGACGCGTGCCAACGCAACGGCCCTCGCGGCGACGTTGCGGGCCGACACTGCGTCCGCTGAGCGCGCCCGGCTCGACCTGCAGAACGCCACCATCCGCGCCCCGATCAGCGGCCGCACCGGCGCGGTCCTGCTCAAGGAAGGGAACCTGGTGCGCGCCGGCAGTCCGGCGCCGCTGGTAGTGATCAACCAGCTGTCGCCGATCCTGGTGCGCTTCGCCGTGCCGGCGGCCTATGTCGACATCATTCGGCGCCGCGCGGAACACACCCTCAGTGTGCTGGCCACGCCGGTGTCCGACACAACCCGGGGCGTCACCGGCACGATGGTCTTCCTCGACAACTCGGTGGACTCGCTCAGCGGCACCGTGACACTCAAGGCCTCGTTCACCAATGCTGGCGGCACGCTCTGGCCGGGCAACCTGATCCGCGTGGTGCTGCAGCTCGATGTCGAGAAGGGCGCGCTGGTGGTCCCGCGCACCGCGGTGCAAAGCGGCCAGGCCGGCGACGTGATCTGGATCGTTGACTCCGGGATGCAGGCGAAGGTCCACAAGGTCAAGGTGCTGCGCACGACCGACTCCCTCGCCGTGATCGCCGGCGACGTCACGCCGGGAGAACAGGTCGTGATCGACGGACAGCTGCGCCTGACCGACGGAGTGAAGGTGTCACCGCGCAGCGGCGGGAAGCCGAAGTGAACCTCTCCGGCCCGTGGATTCGCCGGCCGGTCATGACCACGCTGGTCATGGGCGGGATCCTCGTATTCGGGGTGGTGTCGTACCGGCAACTGCCCGTCGCCGACCTGCCCCCCGTCGACTATCCCACCATCTCGGTCTCGGCCAACCTCTCGGGCGCGAGCCCCGAGACGATGGCGGCTTCGGTCGCCACCCCGCTCGAGAAGCAGTTCTCGACCATCGCCGGTCTCGACGCGATCACGTCGAGTTCGAGCCAGGGTTCGACCAACATCACGCTGCAGTTCGACCTCGATCGCGACGTGGACGGAGCCGCCCTCGACGTGCAGGCCGCGCTGGTCCAGGCGCAGCGGGGCATGCCGCGCGACATGCTGCCGCCGACCTTCCGCAAGGTCGATCCGTCGTCATCGCCGATCCTGATGTATGCCCTGACCTCCGCCACGCTGCCGCTGTCGGATCTCGACAACTACGCCCAGACCACGATCGGCCAGCGACTGTCCACCATCACCGGCGTGGCCCAGCTGCAGGTGTACGGCTCGCAGAAGTACGCCGTCCGGATCCAGCTCGATCCGCAGGCGCTGGCGGCGCGAAAGATCGGCCTTGACGAGGTGGTCAACGCCATCACGGCTGGCAACGCCAACCTGCCGACCGGCATCCTCTGGGGCACCGACAAGGCGTTTTCGGTCAAGGCCGACGGCCAGCTGCACAACGCCGACGAATTCCGCCAGCTCGCGGTGACCTGGCGCGACGGCAAGCCCGTGCGCCTGGGAGACCTTGGCCAGGTCGTCGACAGCGTGCAGGACATCCGCTCGGCGGCGTGGTTCGGCAGCGGCGGCAAGATCGATCGCGGCATTATCCTCGCCATCCAGCGCCAGCCCGGCACCAACACCGTCACGGTGGCCGAGGCCGTCCGCAAGGAGATGACGCGCATCGCGGCCGACCTGCCGGCGTCGGTCAAGGTCAGCACGATGTACGACCGCTCGGTGTCGATCGGGGATTCGGTCAACGACGTGAAGTTCACGCTCTACCTGACCCTCGGTCTGGTCGTGCTGGTGATCTTCATCTTCCTGCGGAACGTCAGCGCCACGGTGATTCCCTCCCTGGCGCTGCCGATGTCGCTGCTCGGCACCTTCGCCGTCATGAACATCCTCGGCTATTCGCTCGACAACCTGTCCCTGATGGCCCTGACGCTGTCGGTCGGCTTCGTGGTCGATGACGCGATCGTGATGCTCGAGAACATCATTCGGCATGTGGAGTCGGGCCAGGACCCGCGCACCGCTGCGGTCGAGGGCTCCGAGGAAATCGGCTTCACGATTCTCTCCATGACGCTGTCGCTGGTCGCGGTGTTCATCCCGATCCTCTTCCTGGGCGGGTTGATCGGGCGACTCTTCCGCGAATTTGCCGTGACCATCGGCGTCGCCATCCTGGTGTCGGGATTCGTCTCGGTCACGCTCACGCCGATGCTCTGCAGCCGCTTCCTCCGTGCGGGACATCGTGGTGATGCCGGCGACAACACCTTCCTCGGCGGCATCTTCCGCTTCACGGAATCGATCTACCAGCGCACCCTGGCGGCCTACGGCCGCGGGCTGTCCTGGGTGATGGCCCGGCGCCGGTTGACCTTCGCCTTCTCCGGCCTGGTGCTGCTGGGCACCCTGGTGCTCGCGCGCATTGTCCCGAAGGGATTCATCCCGTCGGAGGACACCAATTCGCTCCGCGTCACCACCGAGACGATCGAAGGCACCTCCTTCGATGGGATGTACCGCCACCAGCTCGAGGCGATGAAGGTCGTGGCGGCCGATTCGAACATCGCCGGATTCATGTCCTCGGTCGGCGGCGGCAACCAGGGACGGTTCCAGCTCCGATTGGTGGATCGCAGCGACCGCGCCCTCACGGCCGACGAGGAGGCCCGCCAGCTCTCCCGCAAGCTGAGCCAGATCCCCGGGTTGCGGGCGTTCGTGCAGAATCCGCCGCCGATCAGCATCGGCGGGCGCATGTCCAAGAGCCAGTATCAGTACACCCTGTTCGGCGCCAACATCGACGAACTCTACCGCACTACCGAAGCCATGGAGCTCCGCCTTCGCGACCTTCCCGAGCTGGTGGACGTCACCTCGGACCTGCAGATCAAGAACCCGCAGATCCGCGTCGATATCGATCGCGAACGCGCTGCCGCCGGCGGCATCACGATGAACCAGGTGCAGACCGCGCTGTACAACGCCTACGGGGCGCGCCAGGTCTCGACGATCTACACCGATGACAACCAGTATTCCGTGGTGCTCGAACTGTTGCCGCAGTATCAGCGGGACCTGAGCGCCCTGTCGTTACTCTCGATCAGCGGCCGGGGCGACCAGCTGGTCCCGATCACGGCCCTCGCCCACGTGACCGAAGGCGTCGGCCCGCTCTCCGTCAACCATACCGGGCAGTTGCCGTCGGTCACCCTGTCCTTCAACGTGGCGCAGGGCGTCTCGATCGGCGATGCCGTCTCGGCCGTCAATCGGCTTGCCCGCGATGCCCTCCCGGTGGGCATTTCCGGCACGTTCGCCGGCACGGCTCAGGCGTTCCAGGACGCCCAGACCGGGCTGCTGATCCTGCTCGGGCTGGCGATCATCGTGATCTACATCGTGCTGGGCATCCTGTACGAGAGCTTCATCCATCCCTTGACGATCTTCTCGGGCCTGCCCTTCGCCGGCTTCGGCGCCCTGCTGGCGCTGGTGCTCTTCAAGTTCGAGCTGAGCATCTACGCCCTTGTCGGCGTCATCATGCTCATCGGGCTGGTGAAGAAGAACGCCATCATGATGATTGACTTTGCCATCGAGGCGGAGCGCAAGGATGCGCTCAGCGCGTCGGAGGCGATCCATCGGGCGTGCATGGTGCGCTTCCGGCCGATCATGATGACGACCATGGCCGCGCTCATGGGAACGCTGCCGATCGCGCTCGCCGTCGGTTCCGGGGCCGAGTCGCGCCGCCCGCTCGGCGTCGCGGTGGTCGGCGGCCTGGCGGTGTCGCAGCTGATCACTCTGTTCGTCACGCCGGTGGTGTACGTCTGGTTCGATAGTCTGCGTGGCCGCGCGGAAAGCGGTGGCCGTCGCGTGAGCGTCGGGAGCGCCGCCTGACGTCGCGCGCTGCGCTGGTCGCGTTGGCGGTGCTGTGCGCACCGGCCGCGATCTCCGCTCAGGGCGCCCCGCCGGAAATCGTCGAGATGCGTCGCCGCGTCGCGGTGATCCGCGCCCAACTGCCGGCCATCACCGCGGTGGCGGAAGACGCGGCGGATCGCCTGGGGCGCAATCCGCAGAGCCGGCTGCATGTCTCCAAGTCATGGGACGCCTCCTTCGCGTCCGAGATGACCTATCACGGCGGCGGGCCGTTCGGCGTCGAGGACGCCGACGGATCCACCCTCGGCGGGATGGTGCTCATGCCGGTGCGTTCGTGGGACCGCGACGCGCTGCGCGCGTCGCTGTTCGCCGAACGCCAGCTGGCCAGGAACCGGACCACGATCGTGATCGGATCAACCGCCGGCGCCCCGGCCATTCCCGTCGGCCAGCGCCGCCTGGACAATGGCGCGCCCGATGGCGACGTCAGCCGATCGAGCGAAACGGCGCTCGCCAACAACATCGTGGCCTGGACCTTCGTCGCCGAGCTCGTCGCGGCCGCGACGCGGAACGGCTGGCACCCCGGCATCCTCCGCACCTCACTGATGGATGATGCCAACGCCTTGAACGAAGGCATCACCTGGCGGGTCAACGACACGCTCGCCTCCCGCCGCATTCCCGCGGGGCGCCTGGGGTCGGCCTACCTCGACGAGGTGGACCGGGTGCTGCAGGCCGCCAGCAGCCCGGCGCGCGTCGTGATTGTCACGCGGGTGGCTACGGCGCTCAACTCGATCATTGGGCACGGCGGCAAGGTGTACATGGGCTCCTGCATGCACTGGCTGAGCGAGGAGCTGCCGCGCGACAGCCTCGCCAAGGGACCGGTGCGCGGCTTCGACTGGCGCTGGGATACCGAGAAGATCCTCGGTGACCGGACCACCGCTGCCGACGCCGTGGTCTGGTTCGGATACGGCGGCACCGATTGTCCGCACAGCCAACCCGCGGGGGTCTTTCGCCAGTTGAAGCGGGCCACGGTGGTGGTCGCGGGCCCCGAAACCGCCAAACCCGAGCCCGATTTCCTCTGGATTCCCCAGGCCTGGCGCCTCCCGGACGCCGCCGCCCCGCTGCCGTTTCCGCCCGGGAGCATGGGGCCGGTGGCGACCATCGAGGCGGGGATTACCTGGCTCTGGCTGAAGCGGTTGCTGACCCAGCCGTAGCCGCCCCCGGGTGGGCCGGTGCCCCCCTTTCCAAGCCATTATAAGACAACAACTTATGGAGGCAGTTCCCGCTTGGAAACAGGCGGATTCGGGGCTATATTTGTCCGGTTCGGTCCGGCCCCTTTCGGACCCCCTATTCCCCTCCGTCACCGGGACACATGACCGCCCCGATTTCTCGCGAAAAGATCGTCCCGCGCCTGATCGAAGAAGAGCTCCGGCAGTCGTTCATCAACTACTCGATGAGCGTGATCGTGTCGCGCGCCCTGCCCGACGTGCGCGACGGATTGAAGCCGGTGCACCGCCGCATCCTCTATGCGATGAACGAGCTCGGCTTGGTCCCCACCCGCGCCTACAAGAAGTCGGCGACGGTGGTGGGCGACGTGCTGGGCAAGTATCACCCGCACGGCGACAGCTCGGTCTATGACGCGCTGGTGCGCATGGTGCAGGAGTTCTCGCTCCGCTACCCGCTGATCGACGGCCAGGGCAACTTCGGCTCGGTCGACGGCGACCCGGCCGCGGCGTACCGGTATACCGAAGCGCGGATGACGCGCCTCGCGCTCGAGATGCTGGAAGACATCGACAAGAACACCGTCAACTTCCAGCCCAACTTCGACGACCAGCGCGAAGAACCGACGGTGCTGCCCTCGAAGCTGCCCAACCTGCTCGTCAACGGGTCGAGCGGCATCGCGGTCGGCATGGCGACGAACATCCCGCCGCACAACCTGCGCGAGGTGACCGAGGCGGTCGCCGTCCTGGCGCGGAACCCCGACGCCACCCTCGACGACCTGGTCCAGCACATCAAGGGCCCCGATTTCCCCACCGGCGGCTACATCTACGGCGAAGCGGGGATCCGCGAGGCGTACCAGACCGGCCGCGGCCGGGTGATCATGCGCGCCCGGGTCCGCATCGAGGAAAACGAGCGCACCGGCAAGAGTGCGCTGATCATCACCGAGATTCCCTACCAGGTGAACAAGGCGACGCTGCATACCAACATCGCCGAACTGGCGATGGCGAAGCGGATCGAGGGGATCTCGGGCGTGCGCGACGAGTCCGACCGCGAGGGGATGCGGCTGGTGGTCGAGCTCAAGCGCGACGCCATGCCGCAGGTGGTGCTGAACCAACTCTACAAGCACACCGCGATGCAGAGCACCTTCGGCGTGATCAACCTCGCGCTGGTCAACGGCGCCCCGAAGGTGATGGCGCTCAAGGAGATGCTGCAGCACTTCATCGACCACCGGCACACCATCATCGTGCGCCGGTCGGCGTTCGACCTCGCCGAGGCGAAGAAGCGCGAGCACATCCTGGAAGGCCTCAAGATCGCGGTCGACAACATCGACGAAGTGATCAAGATCATCCGGTCGTCCGCCGACACCGGCGAGGCCGACCGGCGGTTGCGCGAGCGCTTCGGCTTCACCGAAGCGCAGGCCGACGCCATCCTCAACATGCGGCTGGCCAAGCTCACCGGACTCGAGATTTCGAAGCTCGAGGCCGAGCTGGCCGAAGTGCGCACCACCATCGCCGAACTGGAGAGCATCCTGGCCTCGCGCGAGAAGCGCACCACCATCCTGGTCGAGGAACTCGAGGCCGTCGCCACCACGTATGGCGACGAGCGCCGCACCGAGATCCTCAAGGACCAGGGCGAGTTCTCGGTGGAGGACATGATCGCCGAAGAGGACATGGTGATCACCATCTCCCACACCGGCTACATCAAGCGGATCCCGGTCACCACCTATCGCCGGCAGCGCCGCGGCGGGCGCGGCCTCACCGGGATGGAGACCAAGGAAACCGACTGGGTCGAGCACCTCTTCATCGCGTCGACCCACGACTACCTGATGTTTTTCTCCGACCGCGGAACGGTCTACTGGCTGAAGGTGCACGAGATCCCGCAGGGCGGCCGCGCCGCCCGCGGCAAGCCGGTCGTCAACTGCATCAACATCCGCGAGGACGAGCGGATCGCCTCGCTCGTGCCGGTGCGCACCTTCGCCGACAATGAGTGGCTGATGTTCGCCACCCGCAATGGCACCGTGAAGAAGACCGTCCTCTCGGCCTACGGCAACGTGCGCACGGTCGGCATCAACGCCATCAACATCGAAGCGGGCGACGAGCTGATCGACGTCCAGAAGACCCGCGGCAACGATGATATCGTTTTGGCCACCATGACGGGGATGAGCATCCGGTTCCACGAGAGCGACGTGCGCGAGATGGGCCGGGCCACCGGCGGTGTCAAGGGCATCGAACTCGAGAAGAACGACCGGGTCATCGGCATGGTCGTGGTGCGTGAGCGCGCCGAACTCCTCGTGGTGAGCGAGAACGGCATCGGCAAGCGCTCGATGATCGGCGACTACCGCGTGCAGCGGCGCGGCGGCAAGGGCATCATCACCATGCAACAGACCGGGAAGACCGGCCGCCTGATCGCCCTCAAGGACGTGATCCCCGAGGACGAGTTGATGATGATCACCAAGGGCGGCGTCATCATCCGCTGCCCCGTCGAGGGCATCCGGATCAGTGGCCGCAACACCCAGGGCGTCAAGCTCATGAACCTGGACGCCGACGACCGCATCGTCGACGTCGCGCGCGTCCAGAAGGAAGAGGACGCCGGCGAAGAAGGCGACATCGAGGTCGAGGAGCCGGCGGGCGAGGCGTGAGCGCACTTGATCTCGCCGATTTGCGAGAGGCACAGGCGGGGTTGGCGGGGGTGGCGACACGCACCTCGCTGATCCCGCTTGATGGTTTTCCGGGCATTCTGCATCCCGTCCGCTTGAAGGCCGAGTTTCAGCAGCCGATTGGCGCGTTCAAGATCCGGGGGGCCTGGACGGCGATCTGCCGCCTCCCGGACGCCGAGCGTGCCCGCGGCGTGGTCACCTCGTCCAGTGGGAATCACGGTCTCGGTGTGGCGTTCGCAGCACACCGCCTCGGCATCCGGGCCGTGGTGGTGACTCCCGAGTCGGTCAGCGGGGTGAAGGCCGAGGGTATCGAACGACTCGGGGCAGAATTATTGCGGGTGGGGAAGCGACGCGGGCCGGAGCAGACCGCGGCCGCAATCCGGGTCGCGGAGACGGAAGGGCTCGCCCTGATCCCCCCGTACGACCATGCCGACGTGATCGCGGGGCAGGCGACTTGTGGACTGGAAATTCTCGAGGATTGGCCTGACGTGACAATGATCGTGGTGCCGGTCGGTGGGGGTGGGCTGCTGGCAGGGATCTGCTCGGCGGTGCGCGCCCTGCGGCCGGACGTGCGGGTGGTGGCGGTCGAACCCAGCGGCATCCCCAAGCTGTCGGCAGCGTTCGCCGCCGGCCGGCCGATGATGCTCGGCGAGGAGGGAAACAGCCTGGCCGACGGCCTCCTGACGCGCACCGTGGGCGATCTCAACTGGCCGATCATCCGCGACACCGTGGCCGAGGTGGCGGCGGCAACGGACGAGGAGATCACGGCAGCGATGCGCTGGCTCGGCCAGCGATCGATCCGCGTCGAGCCCTCGGGCGCGGTCAGCACGGCGGCCCTCCTCGCCGGCAAGGTGCACCCCACCGGTCCGGTGGTGCTGGTAAGTTCCGGGGGAAACGTCGACCCTGCACGCTACGCGGAGCTGATGGCCTGACATGGATATCCAGCCCCGATTGCTTCTGGCCACCGAAGACACGACGCTCGCGCGGACGTTGTCGTGGGTGCTGAAGGAGAACGGCTACGACGTCGTCACCGCCATCGGCGGCCCGGCGCTCTTCGACCGTCTCGAGCAGGAGGAATACGAACTCATCGTCATCGACGTCGGTAACGCCGATGCCGGGCGGATGGACCGCCTCGCCTCGGTGCGACGGGACAGTCGCTACAAGGACACCCCCGTCTTCATCCTCGCCGACAAGGACTTCGACGCGGTCAGGCTCGCGGCGTTTGACCTGGGCGTCAGCGACGTGGCCCACCGACCCTACCGGATCCGCGAGCTGCTCGTGCGCCTCAAGGCACACCTGCGTCTCGGGCGTGAATTGAATCGCACGCGCTCCGAGGCGCGATCGCGCAACGAGATGATGGAGATCCTCAAGGAAGTCACCGCGGCCCTCAGCCCCGAGAAGATCTACCAGGTCCTGGTCCGCCGAGTCGCCCAGGGACTGCACGTCGGCCGGTGCTCGGTGGTGCTGGCCTCCCCCGGCGACACGACCGGAACGGTGGTCGCCGCCTACGAGAACCCGACGCTGCGCGACCTGCGCGTGGACCTCGCCCGATATCCCGAGATCAGCCGGGCGCTCGACAGCGGAAATACGGTGCTGGTAGGCAATGTCGAGGCCGATCCGATGTACCAGGATGTCCGCTCCACCTGGGGCACCGGGGTCGCCGGGCAGGAGACACGATCCGTCATCGCGCTGCCGTTCGCGCTCCATGGTCGCCTCGCAGGCGTCTTCTTCCTGCGCACCACGAGCGACGACCCGCCGCTCAACGAACTCGACCTCGGCTTCGCCGAACAGGTGATCGAAGCGGCCGTCGCGGCGCTCGAGAAGGCCTACGACATCGAGCGGGCCGGCGATGGCCAGGCCCAGCTCCGTGTCCTGGCCGACACCGATCCGCTTACCGGCTGCGCCAACCGCCGGGTGCTCGATGAACGGCTGCAGGCTGAGCTCGACCGGGCCCGCCGCTACGACCAGGTCGTCACCGTCGTACTCCTTGATGTCGACGATTTCAAGCGGATCAACGACACCCACGGCCACATCATGGGCGACCGGGTCCTCAAGCAGCTGGCCGTGCTCTTCCGCCGGGAACTGCGCACCATGGACTTCCTGGCCCGTTACGGCGGCGAGGAATTCGTGGTGGTGCTCCCCGAGACCGGCGGCACCGGCGCGCGGCTCCTCGCCGACCGGATCCTGCGCCGGGTGCAGCAGCACAACTTCGGCGACGCGGCCGTGGCGGTCTGGGTGACACTCAGCGCCGGCATCGCCACCTTCCCCGACGACCGGGCCGCCGACGAAGAGTCGCTGTTGAAGCTCGCCGATGAGAACATGTACAAGGCGAAGCGGGCGGGAAGGAACCGGTACCGGGACTGAGAAGCCAGTGAGCGGTGAACGGTGAGTGGTGACCAGGGAGCGGCAGATGAAAGCGGCCTCTCGCTGTCGACTTGACCCTCCTCACCATCTACGATTCACCATTCACCGTTCACCTGTCTCTCCCCCCGGAGCCCCTCATGTCTCGAACTTCCGGTCACATCTCAACCATCCTTCTCGCCTCCCTTGCGCTCGTTGCAGGCTTCGCCGGCGGCATGATGGTCGCCAGAGTTCGCGCCCCCAAGATGCTGGCGACCGAACAGCACAACCACGACGCGGTCACGACCCATGGCGAGTGGGTCAAGTTCGCCAACGCCAAGGGTGACAGCGTCCGCGCCTACGTCGCCTACCCCGAGCGCGCGGCCAAACGGCCGGCCATCATCCTGATCCACGAGATCTTCGGACTGACCGACTGGGAACCGACCATGGCGGACCGGTTTGCAGGGCAGGGATACGTCGCGATCGTGCCGGACCTGCTGTCATCGCGCTACGGTGCCTCGCCGGCCTCCCCGGACAGCGGCCGGAAGCTCATCGCCACGCTGGCCGATGCCGGTGTCATCGCCGACCTCGACGCCAGCTATGCCTATATCAATGCGCAGCCGGCGACCGAAAGGGACAATACCGGCGTGATCGGCTTCTGCTGGGGTGGCGGCAACGTCTGGACGTATGCCTCTGCCAACCCGAAGCTGAAGGCCGCCGTGGTCTGCTACGGCCCGCTGAATGACACCACGATGATCAAGTCGATCAAGGCACCGGTCCTCGGCGTCTTCGGCCAGAACGACATGCGCGTCAACGGGATGATCCCGGTGGAAAAGTCAATTCTCGGGGAACGCTTCGCCGTCGACAGCTACATCGGCACCGGCCACGGCTTCCTCAAGCCGGGACGCAACGGCTACGGCACGCCGGAATACGACCGCGCGCTCAAGAACATCGACGCGTTCTTCGGCAAGCAGCTCGACCGGAAGTGAGCAGCACGAGAAGCGAGAAGCGAGAGGCGCCCCGACCACCCGGTGGTGGTGTACCATCATATTGACCAGTCTGGTCCTGGGCTGCGGCCTGTCGCCCATCGATCACCGGATCAAGCTGGGCGAAGAACCATTCGTCGTGTTCGTCGGTGAGGGCAACGACCACAACACCGATCTCTTCACCACCACCACCAGCGGCGGGCACGTCTATCAGCTCACCTTCACCAGGGTGATCGAAGCGGCGCCGGCGCTCGCCAACGGCGGCACGATGGTTGCCTTCCTCCGCATGCGCGATACCATGCCGAGCACCCGACGCGACCTGGTGATCATGAACCTCGAGAACGGCGCGGAGAAGACCGTCCCGCTGCCTGCCTCGGCGGGCCCGGCACGCTCAATGGGCTGGAGTGCTGGCGACAGTGTGGTGTACGTCCGGACCGATCGTGGCCTCTGGCAGGCCAACGTCCCGGCGTCGGGGACAGCCGCCTCCACCGTGCCGGCGAGTGACACCTTGGTGGCGAGCCAGGCCACCGCGGCATGGCTCGGCCAGCCGCCATTCGCCGAGGCGATCCCCTGCCCCACCGGGATCTGCCTTATCGGTCCGCGACACGACACCACGGCCCTGAGCGCGACCGGCCACGACCCGATGCGCTGGGGCCGGGACTCGGTGGCGTGGTTCGAGGGCAGCGAGATCGTCGTCCGCTCACTCGGCGCGGGCCGCGCGCGTCGGGTCGTGCTCAAGGACGCGCCGGCAAACCCGAGGGCTGGTAGCCTGGGCGGCACTGGGAACTGACCGCATGGAGTCGCCCTGAGGGAAGCGAAGGACACGCGTGGTTGAACTTCCCCGAAGGGCCGCCACAACGACGTCGTGCAGATCGTACCGCCGAGGTCGGCGTTACAGGACGCCAGGGCTCCGGCGACGGGAAGGACGACGAGCAGTGATCGGCGGAACCACATCCTGCCGCTCCGGGTTCTCCAACAGGAACTCGAAGTATATCAGGGGTGTCGCGCGGTAGGTCGCCCGACCGACCTCGCGGAAACCACACTTCCGGTAGAACGTCCCGGCGCCGGCTGGTGCGTCATAGGCGTCCAGGCGAAGGGCGTCGCCCAGCCACCCCTTGGCAACCCGCGTTGCTTCCTCGATCAGCGCCCGTCCGACCCCCTCTCGTTGACACGCTGGATCGACTGCCATGTCCACCAGATAGATCGGGTGCGTGCTCGGGGCGAAGTGCTTCCGGCCGATGGCCCACGGCTTCCGGGTCATCAAGCGCAAGGTGGCGACAAGGGTCCGGCCCCGCCGAGCGACGAGCACTCGTGAAGACCGGATCCCCTGCGCCACCGCTTGCCTGGTACAGATCGACGACCAGTGACCACCACCGAAATTGATCGTCAGTTGCTCGGCCGCCCGATTACGCACGACGGCAATGGCGGCCGCATCACTGAGTTCAGCGATCCCGAACGTCAGCCGTGCAGTCCTCCGTTTCGCTACCGCGGCCACAACCAGCCGAAGGTCCCGGCGGTGAGCAAGGCGTAGATCAGGCTGTCGAACATCGAAATAAGCGTGAGCCTCCAGCCGCGATAATACCAGATCGACATCTGCGGCAGGGCGAGCGCGTAGCAGCTGAATGCGGCCACGCTGACCACCCGGAAGACGCCGCGGTATCCCGAACCCTCAGGCAGGGCCAGACCAGCGGCATATCCCACGATGTAGCCGATCACGACCAGATAGACGAACCAGCCCACGAGACTCTTGGTCATCGTCATCGGCTCATTCCGCATCACCGTCATGAACATCACGGGACCCTGGGTCATCTTCTCGACGAACTCCGGCGACTTCATTTCCTGCATGCTCGAACACCGCGGGACGCCATAATCGCCGGGAGGAATCGCCAGGGGACGCAAGGCATCACGGACCTTGTCCTCGTTCGGCAACTTGGGATAGTCGCCCTTGTGCCAGGGCAATACCGTGTGGACCAGCGAGCTCACGATGAAGACGATGACAGCGGACAGCAGGATGGGTTGCCACAAGGCGGTCAGGCCAATCATGATGGACTCCAACAGGTGAAAGGGTCCGGGGGGTGCCTACCGTACAGCCACAATCATTACTCCTGAATTCCGACTTCGGCTAGGGGTATTGGGTCGGTGGAGGGAATCGAGGTCATCTCCTGCGCAACAGTCGGGTCAGGGCCCGGTCGAGCGCCACGACCCGAGCCGCTTGGCGGCCCGGAAGACGATCTCCTTCACCTCGCGCGGGGTAGCGTCGGCATCGATCCAGATTCTCACGTCACGTTCTCCCTGCGGTGTTGCAGGCCCTCAAGCTGCCCGGATGTGTCTCACCCCTCACGTTTCCCGGTCCAATCCGCCACTTTCCCCCGAGACAGAAGTCCCTGTGGTACCACCCCATCAAGGATCGACCCCTGCCGTTTTCATCGCTCAAGCTCCACCCTTCCCTGCTCAAAGGCCTCAAAGAGCTCGGTTTCACCCGTCCAACCCCGATCCAGGCTGAGGCGATTCCGAGCGCCCTGGCCGGCCGGGACATCCTCGCCTGTGCCATGACGGGCAGCGGCAAGACCGCCGCCTTCCTGTTGCCGATCCTGCATCACCTGATCGACAAGCCGCGTCGCACCACCCGGACGCTGATCCTGACGCCGACCCGGGAACTGGCCGCGCAGATCCTCGAGGATTGCAACGCGATGGCCGTGCACACCCCCGTCACCGCTGCCGCAATCTATGGTGGCGTCGGGATGGGACCCCAGGAGCACGCCTTCCGGAGCGGGGTCGACATCCTGGTGGCCACCCCGGGGCGGTTGCTCGACCACTTCCGGTCACCGTACGCCAAGCTCCCCGGCATCGAGTTCCTGGTCCTTGACGAAGCCGACCGGATGCTCGACATGGGATTCCTTCCCGACATCCGCCGCGTCCTGAAGCATCTGCCCGTCAAGCGGCAGACCTTGTTCTTCTCGGCCACGATGCCGCCACCGATCGCCACGCTCACCCGCGAGATGCTGCAGCACCCGGTGACGGTGAACCTGCAGCGGACCTCGGCGCCGGCGATCGGGATCACGCAGGCACTCTATCCGGTGCCTCAGGATCTCAAGTCGGCGCTGCTGCTGACGTTGCTGCAGCGCGGCGAGATGGATGAGGCGCTGGTGTTCACGCGCACCAAGCACCGCGCCGACCGGCTGACCAAGTTCCTGGTCAAGGCCGGTGTCGAAGCCGACCGGATCCACGGCAACCGTTCGCAGGGACAGCGCACCGCGGCGCTCGCCGGCTTCAAGAGCGGCAAGTTGCGCGTGCTGGTCGCGACCGACATCGTTGCCCGCGGCATCGACATCTCGGAACTCGGGCACGTCGTCAACTTCGATGTCCCGGTGGTGCCCGACGATTACATCCACCGCGTTGGGCGCACCGCGCGGGCCGAAGCGACCGGCGATGCGTTCACGTTCGTGGCGCCGGCGGAAGAAGAGGATCTGCGTCGCATCGAGCGCGCGGTAGGCAAGCGGTTGCCTCGGGTGGTCATTCCCGACTTCGACTACTCCGCCAAGGCTGAGGGCAAGCTTGAAGTGCCGCTCGCCGAGCGCCTCGCGAAGATGCGCGCCGAACGGGCGGGTGGTCGAGCCAAGGCAAAGGCGAGGGAAGAGCGGCAGCAGGGCGGCGCCTCCGCCCAGCGACCGAGTCAGCCGCGGGCCCGCAATTCGCGCGGGCCATACCGGAAGGGACCGAGCCGCTAGGGAACGAGCGACGGGGCTTACGGCTTGATCGTCGCCCCGGTCAACAGTGCAATCGCCGCGAGCGTGGTCTGCGCCGCGTTGAGGCCCAGCCGGAAGTCCTTGTCGGAGAAGGTCGCAAAGACATCGGCCGGCTGGTGCCAGGTCGGGCTCCAGCCGGTGCCGGTCTGCGACAGGCGCTCGTTCTCGCGCAAGGAGATCGACGTCACCAGGTCCCTGAAGGCATCGGAGTCGGTGTTGCTCATCCGGTCGCCGACCGCCACCGGGTAATCCGTGGCATAGCGGTCGTTCATGGTCCGGAAGAACCAGGCGAGCTTCTGCGATTCGGCGGCGAGCTTCGACGTTCCGGCAAACTCGACATTCACATCGGCCTCGCGCCGCTGCTCCGGATTCACCTTGCCATCAGGTCCCGGCATCCCGTGGTCCCATAGCATCATGTCGTGCTGGATCATGGCGAGCCACTTCGGTTCCGGGTACTTGCCTGACCCGGCCGGATCTTCCTTCCCCTGCAGCACAGCGCGCTGGTCGATGTAGGCCCGGGCGCCATTCAGTCCGGTCTCCTCGTTGTTCCACAGCACGAAGCGGATCGAGCGCTCGGTCTGGACATCAGGCGCGCTGAGGATCCGCGCGAGCTCCATGACCAACGCGGTGCCGGAACCATCATCGTTGGCCGCGGACCCATAGCCGATGCCGTCCATGTGACCGCCCAGGATGTACATCTCTTCGGGGTGCGTGGTGCCGATCTTGGTGCAAAAGACTTCCTGTCGCTCACCCGGCGTGTCCCACTGGGCATCGAGCGCGCGGATCACCGTGTCGGGCTGCAGCATCGGGTTGGTGTTGACCCCGCTGCGCGCGGTGAACCCCTTGACCGGATTCTGCACGCGCGGTGCGGCACCTCGACCGCCGCCGCCTGCGCCCCCGCGACCACCCGCACCTGCTGCCGGGGGCTGGGTGGCGCCGGCGGCCGCGCGGGCAATCGAGTCGACCCGATTGGTCGAGTCGTTCCGCAGCTGGCGTCCGGCGTACTGGTAGGTGACGCGCTCGGTGTTGCTGCAGCCATAGCTCTTGAGCTGCGCCTCGATCCAGTCCACGGCGGCGCGATTGCGATCGGTGCCCTGGCGCCGGTCACCAAACTGCGTCAGCCCCTTGATGGTGCCCTTGTAGCTTTCGAGCGCCAGCCGGCCGACGAGCACCTTCGCGGGATCGTCCGCAGGGGTCTGCGCGCCGAGGGTGGCTGCCGCGACCAGCATCGATGCTGCTGTGGTCCACAGGACTGTGCGCACGGAACACCTCCTCCCTCGTTTCTTGCCTCTCGCTTCTCGGAGCTTACATCGCCAATAACGCCCTCGCGATCACCATCCGCTGGATCTCGCTGGTACCCTCACCGATGGTGCACAGCTTCACGTCGCGATAGAACTTCTCGGCCGGGTACTCCTTGATGTAGCCGTATCCGCCGAAGATCTGCACGCCACGTTCGGTCGCGCGCACGGCCACTTCCGACGCATAGAGCTTGGCCATCGCCGACCAGGTGGTGGTCTTGTCTCCGGCGTCCTTGGCGGTCGCGGCACGGTAGCAGAGCAGCCGGGCCGCCTCGATCTCGGTCGCCATGTCGGCCAGCATGAACTGGATCGCCTGGAACGAGCCGATCGGCTGGCCGAACGCCACCCGCTCCTTGGCATAGTTGCGGGCCGCATCGTAGGCGCCACGGGCCACGCCGAGCGACAGCGCCGCGATGGAGATCCGGCCGCCGTCGAGCACCTTCATCGCGTCGTTGAAGCCGTAGCCGACCTTGCCCAGCACGTTCGCGTCCGGCACCCGGCAATTCTCGAGAATCAATTCGGCGGTGTCCGAGCTCCGCATGCCGAGCTTGTTCTCCTTCTTGCCGGACCTGATGCCGGGAGTGTTCATCTCAATGACAAAGGCCGTTATGCCATGCTTCTTGTCGGCACGGTCCGTCATCGCCAGCACCACCGCCACCTGCGCATAACTGGCGTTGGTGATGAAGTTCTTGGTACCGTTGAGCACCCAGCTGTCGCCGTCCTTGACCGCCGTGGTAAGCAGGCCCGATGCGTCGCTGCCCGATCCCGGTTCGGTCAGTCCCCAGCACCCGAGCCAGGCGCCGCTCGTGAGTTTCGGCAGGAAGCGCTGCTTCTGTTCCTCGCTGCCAGCGATGTAGATATGCCCGCTGCAGAGTGAGTTGTGTGCGGCGACGACCAGTGCCAACCCTGACTCCACCGCCGCCAGTTCTTCCAGGATATTCACGTAGTCGACATAGGAGAGCCCGGCCCCGCCGTACTTTTCTGGGAAGATGGCGCCGAGCATTCCCAGCTCACCCAGCTGCCGGACCGCATCGACGGGAAACTGCTGGGCTTCGTCCCACTCCATCACATGCGGCTTGACCTCGGCGTCGGCAAAGTCGCGCACCATCTGCTTGATCTGTTCCTGCTCGTGGGTCAGGCGAAAATCCATCGCGGGCATGCTCCTGGGGTGGTGCTCGGACCGTCTTGAAGACCGCCGCAGGATCGCGGCGGTTGAGAGCGCTGCAATCTATCCGCAAGCCGGGTATGCGAGGCACCCCTCAGGGCGACCGACATCCCGAACCAGAGCCGCATCCCGTTACCTTGCGAGGATCAGGGCACGTCACGACGTGCGATCCACGTTCCTACGCAGGGGAGGCGACTGAGTGGCAAGAAAGCCGAACTTTGGATTCGAGAAGCGCCAGAAGGACATCAAGAAGCAGCAAAAGCGCGAGGAAAAGGCCGAGAAGAAGCGGCTGCGGGCGCTGCAGGGCCTCCCCGAGGAGCCGTCTGACGGCAGCCCGGACCATGAGGAAGAAGGCGAGCCGGGCGAGCATGGATGAGGCCCTCACCGCGCGGATGAAGGCCCTCTGTGATGAGGGCTGGGAGGTCTGGGATCGCTTCGCGCTCGAGGTCCGCCAGCACGAGTTCCACCCCTTCGTCGCGGCCGACTATGAAGCTGTCCTCGAGGCCTTGCTGCCACATCGCGGGCCGGGTCGCAAGTTCCTCGAGTGGGGATCGGCGACCGGCGTGATCACCATCATGGCCGATTTCCTCGGCTTCGATGCGTACGGGATCGAACTCGACCCCGACCTGGTCACCACCGCGCGGGCCCTCGCCGCCAAATTCGACTCCGGTGCGCAATTCGCCTCGGGGAGCTTCCTGCCAGCGGGCTACCAGTTCCACCCCAGCGACGGCGATGGCCGGATCGGGACCATTGGGAGCGGCCCGTCGGGGTATCTCCAAATCGGGCACCCGCTCGAGGATTTCGACGTGGTCTTCACCTTCCCATGGGGCGGCGAAGAAGCGATGATGCTCGACGTCATGCGGTGCTATGGCCGCCCCGACACGATCCTGTTGATGAACACCGTCAACAGCGGCGTGAAGGTCTACCAGGCGGGACAGGTGGTCGCGACCGTCTGAGTTCGCGGGTCATTTCCCTGACGCAATCAGTTCCAGCGCCTCCCACCGTGCCATCGCGGTGCGCAGCTCCGTTTCGAGGGCGGCGAGCCGAGCCCGCACCTTGGCGAGTGCGGCGGCATCACGCAGCAGCGCCGGATCGGCCAAGGACGCGAAGAGCTGGTCGCGCTCACGCTCCATGGCGTCCACACGATCCGGCAATGCGGCGAGTTCACTGGTCTCCTTGATGGAGAGGCGGCGCTTCTTCTGGGCGGGAGCCGGTGCTGGCGGCTTGGCCGTCGATTTTGCCGGCGCCGCGGGCTTCGCACGTGCTGCGATCGCCGCCCGCCGCTGCCGCACCCAATCACTGTATCCGCCGACATACTCACCGATCACGCCGTTCCCTTCGAGCACGAGCGTACTGGTCACCACGTTGTCGAGGAAGGCGCGATCATGACTGACCACGATCAGTGTCCCCGAGAACGCCAGCAGCAGTTCCTCGAGCAGATCGAGTGTCTCGATGTCGAGATCGTTGGTCGGTTCGTCGAGCACCAGGACGTTGAATGACCTGGTGAACAGCCGGGCGAGGAGCAGTCGGTTTCGCTCGCCACCCGAGAGGACGTTGATCGGTGTGCGCGCCCGGTCGGGCGTGAAGAGAAAATCCTGCAGGTACCCGAGCACGTGCTTCCGATTGGGGCCGATCTCGACGTACTCGGCGCCATCGGCAATGCTCTCGAACACCGTCTGGTCGGGATTGAGCTTCTCGCGCAGTTGATCGAAGTACGCCACTTCGAGGCCGGTCCCCTGCCGCACCGTACCCGCATCCGGGACGAGCTCGCCCAGCAGGACACGGAGCAGTGTCGTCTTGCCCGAGCCGTTCGGCCCGATCAGGCCGACTCGATCACCGCGCGCGATCGTGGTCGTGAGGTTTTCGATCAGGACACGATCGCCGTACGCGAAGTGCACTTCCTTCGCCTCGACCACCAATCGCCCCGAGCGTTCTGCTTCCTGCACCTGGAGCTTGACCGTGCCGACGCGCTCACGACGGGCGCCGCGTTCCAGCCGCAGGGCTTCGAGTGCCCGCACTCGACCCTCGTTGCGGGTGCGCCGCGCCTGGATGCCGGTCCGGATCCAGACCTCCTCGCGGGCGAGTTTCTTGTCGAACTCCGCCCACCCGCGGGCCTCGGAGGCGAGCGCCCCCTCCTTGCGCGTCAGGTAGGTGTCGTAGTCCGTCGCCCAGTCCACCAGCCGGCCGCGATCGAGTTCCGCGATGCGCGTCGCCACGCGGCGGAGAAAGGCGCGATCGTGGGTCACGAACACCAGGGTCGTCCCGCGATCGATCAGGAAGTCCTCCATCCACTCGACTGCTTCCACATCGAGATGGTTGGTCGGCTCGTCGAGCAGGAGGACGTCGGGCTCACGCACCAGCGCGCGGGCAAGGAGAATCTGGCGCTTGCGGCCGCCGGAGGCCTCGGAGAAGGCGGCTTCGGGATCGAGGTGCAAGTGGGAGAGGACCGTCTCGACTCGGCTGTGAATCTGCCAGGCATTGGCGCTGTCGAGCGCATGATGGAGCCGGTCGAGTTCGCGCAGCGCCGCGTCGCTGCCGCCGGTGTGCCCAACCCGATGGGAGGCCTGGTGGTACTGGGCCAGCAGCAGTCCGGTGGGACCGATCCCTGCGGCCACCACGTCAAAAGTGCTGCCGTCCACGTCGCCGGGGACTTCCTGCTCGAGTCGCGTGACGCTCAACCCGGTCTGCCGCACCACCTCGCCGCTATCGGGGAGGAGGGTGCCATCGAGCAGCTTCATCACGGTGCTCTTCCCGGCCCCGTTGCGGCCGAGCAGGCAGACGCGTTCGCCGCGTTCGATGCTCAGGGAAGCGTGTTCGAGGAGTCGCGGCCCGCCGAAGGTGATCCCCACGTCCTGCAAGCCCAGCAGTGCCATGGGCCGAATCTAGCCGCGCGCCACTCGCAGCACTTCATCGAGTGAGGTGACGCCCTCGCGCACTAACCGGAGGCCATCGTCCTGCAGGGAGCGCATTCCCTTGGCGATCGCCATCTGCCGCAGCTCTTCGGACCCGCGTCGGTTCTGGACTTCGACCCGCAGATCGTTGTCCATCACCAGCAGTTCGTAGATGCCGATCCGGCCGATATAGCCGGTCTGGCGGCAGGCCTCGCAGCCCGCTCCCTTCCATACCCGCTGGAGTCCCAGTCCCGCGATGTCGAGTCGCCGTTGCGCCATCTTGTCGGGAGTGGTCTCGCGGCGACAATGCGGACAGATCCGGCGCACCAACCGCTGCGCGAGCACGGCATCGACGGTGCTGGCGACGAGATACGCCGCGACGTCAAGGTCGAGCAGGCGAGTGAGCGCCGTTGGCGCGTCGTTGGTGTGCAATGTCGACAGCACCAGGTGCCCGGTCAGCGCGGCCTGGGTGGCGATCTGTGCCGTCTCGGGATCACGAATCTCGCCGACCAGGATGATGTCGGGGTCCTGCCGCAACAGCGCGCGCAGCACCGTGGCAAACGACACGCCGACCTTTTCATTCACCGGCACCTGCGGCACGCCGGGCAACTCGTATTCGACCGGATCTTCGACGGTGAGGATCTTCTCGCGGCCGGTGCGCACCATCTCCACGGCAGCATACAGGGTAGTCGTCTTGCCGGAACCGGTCGGTCCGGTCGAGAGCACGATGCCATGCGGCCGCGAGATGACTTCCTTGAACAGCTCGAGGGTGTCCGGCGCCATGCCGAGGTCGAGCAAGGAAATCCTGCCGCGTTCCTTGTCGAGCAGGCGAAGCACGACACTTTCGCCACGCAGTGTCGGCACGGTCGAGACGCGAACGTCCACCTGCCGGTTCTGCAGCCGCAACCGGATCCGGCCATCCTGTGGCAGCCGCCGTTCGGCGATATCGAGCTCGGCCATGATCTTGACGCGCGAGATGATCGCTGCCGTCAGGTGTGGCGGCGGTGAAGGCGCGTTCTGCAGCACGCCATCGATCCGGTATCGCACCCGCAGCCCGTCCTGGTAGCCCTCGAGGTGGACGTCGGAGGCGCGCAAGTCGAGCGCCTCGATCAACAGGAGGTTCACCAGCCGCACCACCGGAGCTTCGTTGGCCAGGTGGAGCAAGTCGTCGAGCGGGATGTCGTCGGTACTGATGACATGGGCCTCGCCGGCCAGTCCGGCGATCAACCCTTCGGCGGTCACGGCTTCATCGGCGTACACCCGCTGAATTGCCGCCCTGAGCTCGACCTCGTCGTACCGTTCGGTGACCACCTCGGCATTGAAGAGCAGGCGGAGGTCATCGAGTGCGCTCGGATCGACATCGTCACGCCAGATACCGACGGTTACCGAGTTCCCATCAGTGCGTAGCGGCATCAGCGCTTGTTGCGCCAGCCAATCGGCCGTGAGCAATGGCGTGATCCGCTCTACCTCGAGCAGATCCTCGGCCGGATGCACCACCGCCGCGGTCCCGTGACGAGTCATCGGCCACCGCCGCCACGACCACCGCGACCGGCGCTGGTCGAGTCCGGCCGCTTCTTCGTGGCATCAGGTGCGCCGCCAACGTGCAGCGTGTCGCCCGCGGGCTTGAAGCGCGCCCCGGTCGGCACCTGCTTCAGCAGGTCGGTGTTGGAGTTGACCGCGTTCCGGATCTGGTCAATGTCGCTGTCGGTGTAGATCACGTGCGGCGTCAGGAAGAGGAAGAGCTCCGACGTCGAGTTGCTCTCAACCGTGTGGGCGAAGAGCCACTTGCCGACGAACGGGATCTTGCTGAGGATCGGGATCCCCTCGACGGTCTTGTTGGTCGACTTCCCCGCGAGACCGCCGATCACCGTGGTCTGGCCATCGCGCAGGAACACCTGCGTGGTGGCCTCGCGAGTGTTGATCACCGGATTGGAGAATTGCGGGGTCGTGGTGACGCTGTTGTCGGTCTGGTTCACCGTCATGTTCACGTAGCCATCGGCGTTGATCGTCGGGGTGATGGTGAGCACCGTGCCGACGTCGAGGTACTGCACCGTCTGCACCGTCGTGGGGGCAGTGCCGGTGGTGATGTTCTGCGACACCGAAACGAACGGCACCCGCGACCCGACATTCAGGATCGCTTCCTTGTTGTTCTGGGCGATGATCACCGGCAGGGACAGGACCTTCACGTCGCCGCGCGACTGCAAGGCGTTCAGAGCAACGTTGTAGTCAATCGTCCCGTTGCCGCCGGTCAGCTTGAGGATGAAGTCGCGCGCACTCGCCGCGCTCGGGAATGACGCCGAATCGGCCTGCCGCCCCGTCTTGTGGGTGCCCAGGCCCGAGATGCCCATGTTCAGGTCATTGGTCCGCGCCACCTCGGCGATGGTCACCTCGATCAGCACCTGCAACGGCCGCAGGTCGATGCCGACCACAACCTGCTGGATCAACGCCCAATCCGCGGCCGTGGCACGCACCATCAAGGTGTTGCTCGACTCCTCGCCGACCACCCGGATATCCGCCGCGGTATTCGCCAGCGCGGCCGCATTCCCGCCGAACAGCTGCAACAGCGGATTCCCCGCGGCCGGATTTGCTGCGGCGCCACCCCCACCGCCGCCACGCCCAACGCCCCCGCCGGCTGCCGGTGCCGCGGCACCACCGCCAAGCCCACGGCCATTGGCGCCACCCAAATTGTTGAAGGCCGCCGCGCTGGTCGTCGTGGTGGTCGTTGTCGTCCGGCCAATGGTCGCCCCGGCAAAGAGCGCCGTCAGCAAGGGCGCGAGCTGCACCGCACTCGTGTGCTTGAGGCGATAGGTGTACAGCTTCATTTCGTTCTGCACCGCCGTCTGCTGGGCCAATTGCTGGCTGGTGGGAGTCGCCACGACCGGCGGCCCCGCGACTTGCATCAGCGAACCCACCTGGCTGACCGTCAGGTCATTCGCTTCGGCGATCGCCTTGATCATGCTGGCGATCTCCGCCTTGTCGGCCGGCTGCCCCATCCGCAACGTCACCTTCCGGGCCGGGAGGTTGTTGAAGTTGAGGTTGATGCTGCCGGCCTCGGCGAGGGCCGAGAGCACGACGCGGATGTCCTGGTCCTGGAAGTCGAGGGCAAGTCCGGGCTTGGCCTGCGCCGCAGCGGCGGCGGGCTTCGGTGGAGTCTTCAGCGGAATTCGCTGCGCCTGGAGCGGCACGGCGGCCAGCATGACCGCAAGGGCGAGGTGAGTGCGAGGCAACATGAGGGTCAACTCCCTTGCTTGGGGGCGAGAATTTCGAAAGAGGTGCCATCACGGGTCAGGAACACCACCCGCCCGCGTTCGATGGACTTCACGGTGTATTCACCAAGGTGACCACCTACCCGCACCATCTGCAGTCGGGCTGATTCGAGCTGGCAGGTGGCGAAACTGCTGCCGTCGGCCCCGATGGCGGTACCGAGCACGGTCGGCCTGACCGGCGCATCGCCGGTCGCCGCGGCTTCGCCAGGCATCCGGTAGCGCTCCTTCGGGGCCGTGCGATCGACCGAAAAGAGATCCGACGCGACAGCGGCTGCCACGTCGATGCCCGCAGCTGGCTTCGGCATGTCGAGTGCACCTGGCACCACGTTGACGGTCGCCGGTGCTGTCCCGACGGTCTCGAGACGGATCGCTCGCACCAGCGCCCGGCCACAGAGCGCCACGCCGAGAACAACCGCTCCGAACGCGATCCGCGTCGCCGTGGTGGACAGCAGCTCCCGGAGCGTGATCATTGGCCCCTCGCCGAGTTCGGGGTCACCGGGAACTTGGCCGGTGTCGCACCGCTGCCACTCCCCAGCGCGTAGCCGGCGATCGTCGCCGACAGCAACAGCGTCTCGGCATTCTCGTTGCCCACGCCGTTCAGCCCGCGCGAGATGTCGATTCGCTCGATCCGGACGAACTTGTTGCCCTGCTCGAGATTCTGGAGAAAGCTGAGCACGCCACGAAAGTCAGACTCCGCGCGAACCTCGACGTGCAGCGTGCGAACTCCGGTTGTGCTCATCGTCACCGGGCGGGTCGACGCGTCTTCCATCCAGACATGGCTGTCGAATGCCACGTCACCGAGATAGGCCGCGAGCTCCGAGCTGGTCATGACGTCGTCGCGCCCTTCGAAGAGGCGCGGCTCGATGGCGTGCAGCACCGAGTCGGTCAGGTGCTGCAACTCCGGGTTCCGCCGCGCCGTTGCCACGGCGCCGCGCTCGCGTGCCAGAGCTTGCTGCTCGACCGCCAGCCGCTCACGCGCATCGGTCAGGGCAACGTGATATGGCAGTACGCCCCAGACATACAACAGGGCGGGCACCACGATCATCATCCCGCGACCGATCACCTTGCGTTCGTTCGGCGAGATCTTCATGGCACCTTCCCTCCCGCCTTCGCCGGCTTCGTCGGGATGGCTGACGGAGGCAGACCTGCGGCGCCCGGCAGTGATGCGGCGAGGGTGAAGCGTTCCATCGGGTCTTCGCCCTCCGGTGCCTGCCGGCGCACCGGCGCCGGTGCCCGGACACCGGTGAGGTGCGGACTCGCATCGATCGCAGCAAACACCTTCGAGGCGCTCACGGCCATTCCGTCCACCACGAGCGAATCGCCCCTGGTCCGGATCGTCGTGAAGTACGCGCCCTCGGGAAGGCGGGTACCCAACTCGGCCAGCACCGGAGCCCAGTGCGGGGCCGAGCGCTGTGCCGCCGCGATCGCCGCCAGCCGGCGATAGGCGTCCTCCAACGAGGAGCGACCGATGAGTGTCGCCGAGACCTGGGACCGAATCGCGGCTCGCTGCGCCTGCACCGCCGCGAGTTCTCGGTGGACGCCCCAGAGTTCCAGGGCCGCCGCCATGGCGTACAGCACGAGCGCGGCACCAGCCACCAGGCGCGTGACCCGACGAGCCCGGTCGTGCCACACGGCGCGGACGCTTTCACTCGCCAGGGCTGGCCCCGCCGAAGCGCTGGCAAAGAGCGCGGCCACGACGTCCGCCGAGTCGGCAAATTCCTGCCAGTCCCCCGGAACCGGACTGACCGCGACCGCGCGCACTCCCAGCGCCCGGATCAGGTCCTGACGCCCCGGTGCGCCAATCGCGCCGACAGCCGGCGCTGTTCCGTCCGGCTGTGCGTCCATGATCGCGGCAGCGATCCGTTCGGCGTCGGCGGTTCCGCCACGGAAGCGACGCACACCGGTGACGGTGCCCCGGTCAAGCTCGATCAACAGGGTGCGATGCTCCTCGTGAACGAGCAGCTGGGCGGTCCGTCGGGCGAAGGAAGGCCACATCGCGATTGCGGCAGCAGCCCAGGCGCCTTCGGCGGGAGTCACGGCGGCGACGGTCCAGCCAGCGTCCCTGGCTGCCGCGTGAATCGCATTCACGAATCGCGTCGGAGCGGCGGCGGCCAGCACCGGCGACGCGTCCCCACGCAGGCCGCGCCACTGCCGTGCACCAAGCGTCTGCGAACCCCGTGCCCCGACGAAATAGCGCGCGGCGTTGCGCGACAGCAGCTGCAGCAGCTCGCCCTCTGCCAGGGGCGGCAGCGCCAGTCGCCGGACTTCGACGAGTGGTGGCAGCAGTGCCACCGCAAGGTCACCCGGCTCACCCGGCCGCGCCGCTTCGCGCAATGCCTGCGTGAGTTCCGGCCAGCCGCCGTTGTCGCCGGGGGTTGAGGCCAGCGTCAGTCGGGTCACCGCCGGCCTCGTGGCACCCGGTCGTGCGATACACAACTTGGTCGCCGAGATGGCGATCCCCGGACGAATCACTTTCACCATTGAATCCACCCGATGGTTGCCGTCGTCCCGTTGCGCTGGACCAGGGCGGTGAGCTTCACCGGATGGGACGCCGCACTCGGGCGCACCACGAAGGTGAATGCAACGGAGGTTGTGTTGACGCCTGCCGCGCCGGCGAGTTGGCTGGCCTGTGACGACATGCCGCCACCTCCTCGCCCACCACCCATGCCCCCCATGCCACCGGGGACCACCGATGCCACGCTGGCGATCCGCCGACCGTTCGACCGTTGGCTGAGGATGTTGTTCAGCACGGCATCAGTCATTCCGGGCATCGCCCTCAACACCGGTGTTGGCGCGGTGTTGAGGTTGACCGTGCCATCGCCGTACGTCGTCAGGTATGGCGCCACCGCCTCGTAGATCTCCTGCGTCATCCCCGCGACCATCCGCAGTTCGGCGACCTGCCGGAACGGTCCGTTTGCCGGCAGCGCCAGCAATCCCTTCTTGAGATAACCATCCCGCTCCTCGCCGGATGGCCGCTTGTCATCATCGAGGTCGCGCCAGTCCGCGATGGTCTGCGACAACACGTCCGCCTTGCTGAAATTGCCGAGCACGAAGGCGAAGAAGGTGCGGAGCTGCTCCTCGGACATCCGGTTCAGGTTGAGCTGGCGGCCGAGATCCTGCGCGGTGACATCGACCCGGGCGCTGTCGAGGTACAGCGCGCCGGAGTACAGCGAATCCACATCGAGCCACGGATCGGCTGACCGCGAGTTGGCCAGGGCGGCGGCGGCGTTGCCCGTCGGCGCGTTGCGCAACGCCACGTCGAGCCGTGCCTGCACATTGGCAAGCGCACCGAGTGCTGCGCCGCGCCCGATCCCCCGGTCGGCAGCGGCCAGTCCGAGCACGCGGCGCTCCTTGCCGACCAGGGCAAGCTGCAGCGCCACCACGGCGATCGCCACAACCAGCCAGAGGGCGGCCAGCATCGCCACGCCACGACGGTCGAGCGGGAGAAACCGCATCAGTTTCCCCGCGCCCGCGCACCGCCGACGCCACCCTGCGAGGCGATCGGGAGCATCATCGACATGGTCATCAGTGGGGAGAACTCACTCGTGGCACTGGCATGAAGATGGAGTCGAACGGCTCTCGGCGTGATGGTCGCCGCGTCCTGGGCCGGATACCAGCGGCTGGTGCGGGCGTCGAGATACTCGATCACCAATGAGTCAATCGACGGCTCCAGCTGCCGTCGCAACAGCGGCGACTGCGCGCTGGCCTGATACTCCACGGTGAGTCCGACCTCGGAAGTGGTTGGATCATCGTCCACAAAGAGCCGCATCGTCGCCTGCGGCGCGTTGGCCGGGTTCGGGGCCTGCGTGGTGAAGGACAGCACGTCACCGGTCACCACGGCCGGTGTCACCGACTGGACCGCGGCCGTGCCGCTGGCGCTTACCGTCCGCAGCGATGTGCCGCCGCGACCGAAGCCGCGGGGCAATCCGCCTTGCCGGACGGTGACGGTGCCTGATTCGAGCCAGGAGTGGATCATCTCCCGCAGCGATGCCGCGCGCTCGGTGGTCACCGAGGCGCGCTCGACCCGCGCCTGATTGTCGATGATACTGCCGAATGCCGCGGCACCCACCGACGCCATCAGGCCGGTGATGACCAGCGCGATCACCAGCTCGAGCAGCGTCATCCCGCCCCGAGCGCGGATCACCGCGACCTCGTGGTCAAGGGCGGCCGGCGATACTGGGCGGTGTGCACCAGATAGGAGTTCTTCGGCCAGTTGATGCTGATCGTGATGTTGTAGACGCCGGCCTGCGCTGACTCCACCGTCGCAGCAGTCTCCCAGCTGTATTCCCCGAACGGCTTGTCAAACTTTCCCTGCTTGACTGAATCGGGAAGCGACTGCAGTTCCTGGTCAGTCATCATGCTGAGAAAATCCATCCGCTGGCTGGCCAGTGCCTCGGTCTCGAGCGCCCGTCGTGCCCGCTCCGTGGTGCGCAGTTCGCTCGCCACGGCCGCGAGGGCGCCCACGGCCGTCATGCTCACCATGGTGAGGGCCGCCACCGTCTCGAACAGGGTAATGCCGCGGTCAGTGCGAGCCGGCATGTGCCACCCCGCTCCAGGGATCCACCGAGATCACCACGGCCGAATCGATGCCCCGCACCCGCACCGTATCGCCGAACCCGGCACCCGTCGGACGGAAGGTGTACTGCAGCCGGGAGAGCTCGGTGACCATCATTTCGATCGCCCCGACTTCGAGTTGGCCCTCGGTCACCGGACCGGAACCGAATATCCCGGTGGAGTCGACACGGTACTTGCCTGACACCGGATCAAGCAGCACGGTCACCGTCGTGCTGCTGTCGATGGCCAATGCCCGTGACGCCTTGAGCAGCGACAGCAGGCCTTCCGCCGTCTGGTGTTGCGGCGTCCGCCCGAGGTCGACCAGGGCCGGCACCACCAGGATGCTCGCGACGGCCATCACGGCGAGCGTGATCGACATCTCGAGCAGGGTGAAGCCGCGTCGCGTGCGCATCACTTGAACGAGTTCGCGTTGATGCCGTAGATGGCCTGCAGCAGCGACAGGGCGACAAAAGCGACGATGATGCCGAAGACCATGATCATCGCCGGTTCGGCCAGGGTGGACAGCCGCTGCGTCGCGCGTTCAGCGCGCTCCTCGAAGATCTCCGCCGCCTTGAGCAGGAAGGCTCGCAACTCCCCGGCATCCTCGCCGACGCCGATCAACTGGGCCAGGAGCGGCGGATAGATGGTTCCCTCCGCGACCGCCGCCCGCAGCGAAATCCCTTCGCGAACCCGGGCGCGCACGCGAATCGTGTCGTCGCGGGCCATCGGATCACTGAGCGAGTCGACCGTGTCATCGAGTGCCGTGAGCAGCGGCGCGCCGCCGCCCAGCAGCACACCGACCAGCCGCGCGAAGCGCGCGGCGAGGACGTACTGTCGCAGGGTCCTCACCAGCGGCAGACCAAGAAGGAACTTCGCCCAGAAGCGCTTTCCTTCGTCGGTGGTCTGCACCCACGCGGCCGCGACGGCGATGAGGGCGGGAATCAGCAGCACCACAAACCAGAATTGCCGCAAGGTATGCGAAAGCCACAGCACCGCGGCGGTCGATCGCGGCAACGTGGCACCATTTCCCTGCAGCAACCCGACGAACTGCGGCAACACGAAGAACATCAGGATCAGCACGGCGGTCGTTCCTGCCGTGGCAAGGACCAGCGGGTAGATGGCCGCCGAGAGGATCCGGCCGCGCAGTTGCTCATCGCGCTCGAGCTGGAGCGCGAGCCGACCGAACGCGCTGTCGAGATCGCCACTCCGCTCACCGGCACGAATCAGCCCGACATACAATGGCGTGAAGAAGCGCGGATGCTGGGCCAGGGCGGTCGAGAGTGTGTCACCACGCTCCACCCGCTCGCGAACGTCCTGCACGGCCGCGGCGACTTCGCCAGTGGCCACTCCCGAGGCGGCACTGAGTGCCTGCGCCAATGGCATGCCGACCGGCAACAACGATCCCAGTGCCCGAGTCACTTCGAGCACATCGCGTCGGCTGCTCGACTTGAACCAGTGACTCCGGCTGCCTTCGCCATTGCTCGGTTCGGCGACCTCCAGAACCAGCAGGCCACGCTCCTCGAGCGTGCGCGTCAGGGCATTGGAGCTGGTGGCGTTGGCGACGCCGCGGGTGCGTTTCCCGGCACGGTCAACGGCCTGGTACGCGAAAGTCGGCACGGTGGTCGCTCGCGCGCTACTGCCAGCTGGTGATGTCGGCGTCTTCGCCGGCGCCACCCGGCTTGCGGTCCGCACCGTAGGACAGCAGGTCATAGCCGTTCAAGTTGACCTGCCCGGGCGAGAGGTAGATGTACGCCGTCGTCCACGGGTCGAGCGGCACCGGCTTGCGCAGATACGGGCCGCGCCAGTTGGCCGGGGCATCAATGGTCGGCATTTCCCAGAGGGCGTTCAGCCCCTGCTGGGTGGTCGGGTACTGCCCGTTATCGAGACGATAGGCGTCGAGCGCACTGCCAAGCATCTCGATCTGCGACTTGGCCGTCGCAGATCGGGCGGCACCGACGTGCTGGAAGATGTTCGGTGCCACCAGGGTCGCGAGGATCCCGATCACGACGATGACCACGAGGATTTCGATCAGGGTGAAGCCGCGCCGCCGGTTCACGCGCCACATGGCAGGGCCTCGGGGAAGATCGCGTCGACGCATGACTCGGCCTCGGTTGGCGTGAAGCTGCAAGATGCCACATTCCCCCGATGGGGACCCGGGGAATCGCGACTCCCAGGGTCCCCATCCGGACACCATATGACATTACGCTCTGGGGGCCGGAAACGTTCGCCTGAGACCTCAGGGCTTCTTGATGCGCTGGAGCATCTGCTGCAGCTGGCCGTTGTTCGGCGCGATATTGATCGCCTTGGTCAGGGCCTCGATGGCCGCCGTCGTGTCACCCGACTGCAGCGACATCTGGGCGAGCGACTGGTAGGTCGGCACCGAAGCCCCGAAGAACTCGAGGTTCAGCTTGAGGAGGCTCAGCGCCGCCGGACGCTGGTTGTTGCGCGCAATCTCGGCCGCCACCACCAGGAGCGCGTTCTCGCTGAAGTCGTAGGCCGCCGAACCGTAGTAGCGGGTGCGCAGGTCGCGATACAGCGCCACCGCTGAGTCGGCGTCCTTGGCTTCGATCGCGCTCGC
>JANYAG010000011.1 GCA_025361465.1 Gemmatimonadota bacterium | reverse complement strand
CCTTCGGCAAGCGTGAATGGCGGCCGGGCCCGCTGGCCAAGCAGATCCTGATCAGCGCGAAGCTTCTCCGGGCGGCCGGCAGCTTCACGTCGTTCGATGAGGACAACAACGCCGATGGCGTTGAGACGGTCGAGCAGCTCGTCATCGAGCGCCTCGGCTACAAGTTCGGGATCACCGCCGAGAAGGCGTACCTCGTCGGCACCGGTGCCAACCAGCCGCTGGGCATCTTCACCGCCTCCACCGACGGCATCGACACCTCGCGGGACACCACCTGCGCGTCGAGCACCGTGGTCGTGGCCGACGACCTGATCAACACCAAGTACAGCCTGAAGGCCCAGTACCGCAACTCGCCCAGCATTGCCTGGGCGCTGTCGCGGACCCTGGTCCAGAACGTCCGCAAGCTCAAGGACACCAACGGCCAGTACCTCTGGACGCCGGGCAATATCGGCCAGGCCAGCTTGGCCATCACCCATCCGGACACGATCCTGGGCATCCCCTTCTTCGAGTCCGAGTACGTGCCCAACACGTTCACCACGGGCCTGTACGTCGGCGCTATCGGCGACTTCCGGTACTACTGGATCGCCGACGCGCTCGACATGACCGTCCAGCGGCTCGTCGAGCTCTACGCCGCGACGAACCAGATCGGCTTCATCGGTCGCCTTGAGACCGACGCCATGCCGGTTCTGCCCGAGGCATTCGCCCGAGTGAAGCTCGCCTAACACCCACCCAGCGGGAGCCTGCCTCCACCGGGTTCCCGCTGGACCCCAACCCCCGCGCACCGCAGCCAACCCCGGCTCCGTGCGCTCCACTCCAGGACTAACAGGAGACAGTCGAAATGCAACTCACCAATGCGGTCAAGGCGACGCGCGTCATCAACAACTCGACCGGTGCAGCCGGCGTCACGACCATCAACGGGACGACCATCGACATGCAGGACTTCGACTCCTGCCGGTTCGTGGTCTCGTTCGGCGCGGTCGTCGCCACGTCGGTCACCTCGGTCAAGCTCCAGGACGGCAACGCTTCCAACATGTCGGACGCCGCGGACCTGCTCGGCTCCGGCCAGAACATGGTCGCCGGCGGCGCTGATGACAACGGCATCGCGATCATCGAGATCTTCCGGCCCGTCAAGCGCTACATCCGCGTCGTGATCCTCCGGGCGACGGCCAACTCGACCGTCGACAGCGCCGTCGCCGAGCAGTTCGAGGGCGTCTACTTCCCGGTCACCCAGGACGCCACCACCGTCCGGCGCTCCAAGATCGTCACGTCGCCGATCGCCGGCACGCCGTAACCATCGCATCCTGACGAAGAGGGTCGACCCAGCTAGGGCCGGCCCTCTTCTCAATGTCCGGAGGGAACCGTCATGGGGCATATCGCCAAGCAACAGATCAACAGCAGCTTCGGCACGTTCACTCAGGGCCACGAGGTTCCCGACGACCTGCCTCCCGAGGTTCGCGCTGCCTGGCTCAAGGCCGGGATCATCGGCGACCTCGAGGAAGAGGCCGCGCCCATCGAACGCGCCACCGCGACCGCGCCCGAGCAGGCGACGGCGCCGGCCCAGCGACGCCTAACGAAGCCGAAGGCCGTCGGATCCAAGCCAGCCCCGAAGGGCTAAGAAGGAGTCATTCGATGCACCTCCCCCGCTACCGCCGGGATTCCCCGGCGACGGTCGAGCACATCCCGACCAGCGATGGCGGGACGGTGATCAGCATTACCCGTGGCCGCATGGCCGCGGAGCAGTTGGGCGTGCTGCGCCCGAACCAGGTCCACGCGGTCGTCCTTCACCCGGACGGCTCGTACGAGGACCTGGGTGTCAGCAGGAACCTGCGGACCACCGTGGGCCTCGACTGGCAGGCGAACCTCATGGGCGGCGTCCTGGGCATCGGTGACAACACCGCCACCGCCAGCTCGGCCACGTCGCTGACCAAGGCCGCCGCCGGCTGGACGGTCGACCTCTACAAGGGCATGCGCGTCGTCGCGGACAACGGCACTGCCGCCCCGGTCTATGGCAACATCGGGACCAACTCGGCCACCGTGCTGACCGTCGATCAGTGGTGGAACGCCGACGACACGCTCGGCACGACCGCCTCCGCCACCGACCACTTCTACATCCTCGGCGAGGGTGCGGCCCGGTTCATCGGCCTGACGACCGACGCCTCGGCTGCCGCTTCCGGTGACACGGCGCTCACCTCGGAGGCCACGACCAACGGCCTGACCCGCGCGCTGGGCCTCTACGCCCACTCCAACGGCGTGGCGAGCTACACGCTGGCCAAGACCTTCACGGCCTCCGGCACGTTCACCGCCGTCCACCGGGCGGGCCTCTTCACGGCGTCGACCAACGCGGCCGGCGGGATCATGGTCTTCGAGACCGTGCTCAACGCCGACGCTTCGCTGGTCTCTGGTGACAGTTTGGCAGTCACGTGGACAGTCAACATCTGATTAGCGGTGACATGACAACGGGCATGTAATCGCTAATGAAAGCGGCGCTCAGGGCACCCTACCCAGCCCCGTTCCTGACCACCTGCCCCAGCTCAGGCCGTCCCTCCCGGCCTTGAGCTGGGGCTCCTGGAGATCGTAGACCTATGGCCGAGCATTTCGCGAACGCCTACCAGACGACGCTGAACGGGACGATCTCGTC
>JANYAG010000330.1 GCA_025361465.1 Gemmatimonadota bacterium | reverse complement strand
CCCACCCCGCCCGAGCGCCCGCGCTTCCACCGCCGCCCAGCGTCGACGGGTCGCCTCGCCCATCCCCCCAGACAGCGCATCATATTTCTCACGGAGACGTTCCACGACGTCCATCTCGAAAGTGTGGCACTGCCCAGTGCTTCAGCCGCCACCAACGCGCCTGAGCTTGAGCGTCTGGTGTCGCGCCGAGCAAACGCTCGGCACAGAAGGCACATGCCGCCTGATTCGACTGTAGTTATCTGGCAGGCCGTGGTGCCGACTTGATGCGGATATTATATCAGCCAAACTGAAACTTTATTTGGGTCGAGATCCAGCCACGGCGTCAAACGATCGTGACATTGGACTCCAGCCCGACGGTGACTTGATCGTGGGGACGGTAGTTCTTGCGAGTCCACTTGGCGTTTGGCACGGTGGTGGCCATGGACAACGTGGCGCGTGCAGCGGACATGCTCAAGCGGGTTGGTCGCATGGTGGAAGGATTCCTTGACGACCTGATGCAAACGGCCCCCAACGACCTGGATTGCTTGGCGTTGGAGAGGAGCGTCATGACGGTGGTGCTCGACCTCGGGCTCTCGATGATGAAGGAGGTGTTCCGGCGCGCGGATGAGCAGGCGTCCGAGGTGATCGTTCACGGAAGCCAGTGGGGGAACCGAGCGGTGTCGAAGGGGACGTACTGCACCAAGTTCGGCTCCTTCACGCTCGACCGGAGCGGCTACCAGCAGGGCGGCCGAGGCCGGGTGCTCTTTCCCTTGGACCTTCGACTGGGCGTCGTGGAGGGCCGGTACACGCCCGGGATGGCGCGCCTGATGGCTCAAACCATCGCGCAGATGCCCGCCGAAGACGGCGAGGTGTACCTTGAAGAACTGGGCCTGGGCCGGGTGTCGAAGTCGACGCTGCACCGCATTCCCCAGGACATGGCTGCGGTTCATGAGCGCGACCGCGTGGCGATCGAAGCGGTTATCTGCGGCGAGTCGCGCGTGCCCGAGGGAACGCATACGGTGCAGGTGGGGATGGACGGGGTGATGGTCCCGATGGACGGCGAGGACATCAAGCCGCGCGGGCGCAAGACGAAGACGCCGCAACAGCCCCGACACGAGCGGCACCATGGCGTGACGGCTCCCAGCCCCGCCGACGACGACGGCAAGAAGGGGGTGGCCTATCACGAGGCTTCGGTGGGCACCCTCAGCTTCTTCGATGCCGAGGGCGAGCACCTCGGGACGGTCTACACCGCACGCATGCCCGAGCACCGCAAGGAGACGCTGGCCGCGACGCTGGAGGCAGAGCTGTCGGCCGTCCTCCAAGACTGTCCGACGGTCCAGGTGGCGTTCGCCAGCGACGGTGCCGTGACCCACTGGGAGCACTTGGCCGGCATGCAGGCGCGCTTGCCCGAGGGCATCTGCTCGCGGCAGTTGCTCGACTTCTGCCACGGAGCCAAATACCTGTTCGATGCCGCGAAGCTGGTCGAACCCGACGAGGGCAAGGCGATGGCCATGGCCGAGGGGTGGCGTGCCGCCCTTCGTCATCGTTTGGATGGCCCGGAGATCGTGCTTCGCGCCCTCCGCTACCAGCGCAACGCATGTGAGTCGGAGGACCAGCGCGAAACGCTCGACACCATCATCGAGTACTTCGCGGAGCACAAGCGACACGGGCGTCTCGCCTACAAGGCAGCCGCCAACGACGCGTTCCCGATCGGCACCGGCACCACGGAAGCAGCCGCAAAGACCTTGGTTAACATTCGCATGAAGCGGGCCGGTGCGCGGTACACTCCTCACGGGGGACAGACTATCCTCTGCTTCCGTACCGCCCTGCTCTCCGGTCGGTTCGACATCACCATGCGAGAGATCATCAAACGCTACTCCGCCGAAGTAAAGGCGGCTTGATGCCGATGCTGGATATTCACCCCCCGGCGCAGGTGCGCTTCGGGCCGCCTCCGCCCTTCGCGCCGAGCCCTTCGCCGGCGACGGCTGCGCTCCAAACCGAAACCGCGTTCGCGGCGCCCACCGTGGCGACCCCGCCCGTCAACCCGCGGTCTCCGACTGCCAACAGTCATGGTCCC
>JANYAG010000306.1 GCA_025361465.1 Gemmatimonadota bacterium | reverse complement strand
GAGAAGGGATTCATCCGCGCGGAAACCGTCTCCTATGCGGACTTCATCCGCGTGTCCGGGTGGAAGGGAGCCCGCGAACTGGGGCTGTCGCGCGCCGAAGGGAAGGAGTATGTCGTACAGGATGGCGACGTGATGCTGTTCCGCTTCAGCTCCTGATGCGGCGACCGTTCGCGGTCGCGAGCCTGGTCACGCTGCTCGCGGTGCATTGGAGTAGCGCCCAGTCCGTGCCCGATTCAATGTCGCGACCAGTGCGGTGGACGACCGTCGCCATCGTCAGCGGGGTGGTGGCGACGACGGCCTACGTTGCCGACCGATCGGTGGCGCGAAGCATTCACGACCACCCCTCGACGACCCGGCGATCGACCGCGGACCAGCTCGAACGGTTCGGGACTATCGCTGTCATCGGCCCCACGGTTGGTACGCTGGCATTGGTCGGGGTGGTGGCCCACCGGAAGCATCTCGTCGATCTCGGGCTCAACACCACGGAGGCGGTGCTCATGGCTGGGGCAGCCGCGCAGGGGATCAAGCTCATCGCCGGACGCGAGCGTCCCCGGGACGACCGCGACCTCAGGGGTGATGACTTCGCGCCATTCTCAGGCAATGACGCCTTCCCCTCGGGGCATACCGCGGCCGCCTTTGCGTTCGCCACGAGCCTGGGCGATGCGATCCACCGTCCATGGGCACGGGTCGGCCTGTACGCGCTCGCCACCGGCACCGCGTGGGCACGGGTGGCCCAGGAAGCGCACTGGCTGAGCGACGTGGTCGCGGGCGCAGCCGTTGGTGTCATGGCGGCCAAGTTCGCGTCCGGCCGGCGCACCATTTTTGGCGTCCGGGCCCCGCGATTTGGCGTGAGTGCGGCCGGTTTCCAGGTCTCCTGGGACGCGCTCCCGTGGCAGACGGCACCCTGAGACCGGCCCTCCCAGGAGGCGCCTGATCGGCGGACCCGGGGGTGGTCAGGCCCGCCTCCACCCGGTTAGATTTGAGAGCTCACAGTCATCCTCCCCGGTTGCCGCACCAGCGCCGGGGCGTCCCTCGTCCGAAGGAAGGTGCCAATGGCCCGTACCTATGAGGCGGTGTACATCTTCGATTCTGCCCTCGAAGAAACCGCCATCACCGAAAAACTCGATCGTTTTCACGCCCTCCTGCCGCAACCCGCAGAGGCCCCCGTCGCGCTGACGACCTGGGGCAAGCGGACCCTGGCCTACCCGATCGCCGGGAAGGAGACGGGATTCTACGTCATCGCCAAGTTCGAAGCGGAGGCCACCAGCCTGCCGGAGTTCGAGCGTGCGCTGAAACTCGACGAAGGGTTGCTGCGCCATCTCGTGGTGCTTGACGAGGGCGCCCAGATGGCTCCGACACCCAGCGCCAAGGATGGGGAGGACGAAGACTAATGGCCCGCCAACAGAAGACCTGTGCGATCTGCGAGTCCGGCGTCCATGTCGTCGACTTCAAGGATGAACGTCTCCTCAGCCGTTTCCTGACTGAGCGAGGCAAGATTCTCCCGAGCCGCCTCTCGGGAACATGTGCCCGGCATCAGCGGCAGTTGAGCACGGCGATCAAGCGGGCGCGCCAGATGGCGCTCCTTCCCTACATCAAGGGATTTGCCGGCTGACGATCGTGCCAACGGCGCCCGGCCGCCATGCCGGACGCCGTTCGTTCTGGCCGACCCTGCTGATGACGGCAGGGTTCGTCATCGGTGGGCCTGCCGATGCAGCGCTTTTTCTGGCCGGTCCACTGGTGCTGCTCCTGGCGCTCTCGCGTCCACGCCAGCGCACCGAGTGGCTTGCAATGCTGGCCGCAGGAGTGGGGATCGGACTGATCCTCCGAGGGGCCCCATTGCTGATCGAACAGACCAGCCGCTCCGCGGCCGCGTGCTTTACGGGAGCCATGGTGGTAGGCACCCTGCTCGAGATCGAGTCGCTGTCCACCCGCCTGCTGCTGTCAGCTGGCATCGCGAGCGGTGCGACGATCGCCTGGTTTGCGCATCTTGGCATTCGGTTCGCCAGCTTGCGCGGGTCGCTGGTCACCGAGGTGTGGGACAGTTACCGGGCGATGTTTCCGGAGCTTCCGCCGGTGCCGCTCGACGGTTCCGCCTTGGCGGGGATGTCGAAGAGCAGCCTGGACGCGCTGCCGGCCCGGCTCTCGGCAAACGTCCAGGCGATGGGAGACCTCTACCCTGCGATCCTGATGATCACGGCGCTGGTGGGCGGCTGGTTGGCTTGGGGCTGGTATCACCGGATCGCGATCCGACCGTTCGGGGCACCACCCCGACCGATCACCGCGCTCCGCTTCAACGATCACCTGATTTGGGGGCTGATCGGGTCGCTGGCGCTTACGTTGGTTGGTGGACCGGGCACCATGACCCTGGTCGCCTCGAACGTGCTGTTCGTGCTGGGGGCGCTCTACTGGGCGCGCGGTCTGGCGATCACCCGGTACGCCCTGGCGAGGCTTCCGGCACCGCCGCTCTTCAAGGTCGCCGTGACGGCTTTTCTGGTATTACCATTGGCCTTTGGTGGCTGGCTGCTGCTGGGAGTGGCTGACACCTGGCTCGACATCCGGCGGCGCCTCGAGCCGCCCCAAGGAGTCTCACCATGATGGATCTCATTCTGCGCCAGAACGTCCCCTCGCTTGGGCAGGCCGGCGACCTGGTCCGCGTCAAGCCAGGCTACGCCCGCAACTTCCTGCTCCCCCGCGGCCTCGCGTTCGAGGCAACGGAAGGCAACAAGAAGCGGATTGCCGCCGAGACCAAGGCCCGCGACGCCGTGGCCGCCGCCGAACGTGGCGCCGCGGAAGCGTTCGCCCTCCAGCTGCAGGCGGTCTCGCTGAGCTTCACGGCCAAGGCCGGGGAGGATGGCAAGTTGTTCGGCTCGATCACCACCAGCGACGTCGCCGAGGCCCTCGCCAACAAAGGGCTCACCGTGGACAAGCGGAAGATCGAGCTTGACCATCCCCTCAAGCAGCTGGGGAGCCACACGGTGACCATCCGACTCCACCAGGACGTCCAGGCGGACGTCAAGGTGCATGTCACGGCGGAGGGCTGACCCCAGGGCGGACAGCCGTGGCCATGGCGGGGGCAGCCTGACGTCTCACCCTGCAATGCGGACCCTGTCCGAAATTGCCTGGCTGGGGCGTTCCCTCTGGTGAGCCGCCAAGTGGACCGGAAGGTTGGCCGGCTGCCGCGGAGGGTCCGGGCCGTCGTCGAGGCGATCGAGGATCGGAAGGGAGCCCAGGTGCTGGTGCTCGACCTGCGCGGGTTGTGTGACGCCACCGACTTCTTCGTCATCGCCTCAGGGACGTCCACGACCCACGTTCGCGGATTAGCCGACAGCGTAATGCAGTCCATGGACAAGCGCGGCCAGTCGGCACATCACGTCGAGGGTTCGACGACCGGGCACTGGGTGCTGCTCGACTTGGTGGATGTGGTGGTTCACTTGTTTCACCCGGAGACCAGGGCGTTCTATCAGCTCGAACGCCTCTGGCAGGATGCCCCCGTGCTCCACTCCGAACCGTGACCGTCCCCTGCGGACGCGAGGCACCGACCATGCGCCGACTCGTCTGGCTCCCCCTGACTGCCCTGCTCCTCATCCCCGGGGTGAGTGAGGCCCAGTACTTCGGGCAGAACAAGATCCAGTACAGCAACTTCGATTTCAAGGTGCTCGAAACCGAGCACTTTGACGTGTACTACTATCCCGTCGAGCAGGTCGCGGCGTACGATGTCGCCCGGATGGCCGAGCGGAGCTACACCCGGCTCGCCACGGTGCTGCGTCACCAGTTCAAGGAACGCAAGCCGATCGTGCTCTATGCCTCCCACTCCGACTTCCAGCAGACCAACATCTCGCAGGAAGAGGTGGGCGAAGGCACCGGCGGATTCACCGACTTCCTGAAGCACCGCAACGTGCTGCCGCTGACCGGCTCCTATGCCGACATCGAGCACGTGATGCAGCACGAAATGACCCACCAGTTCCAGTACGACGTCTGGTCCGGCGGACGCGCGGGGGGCGGCCTGGCCACCATCACCGCGATCAATCCGCCGCTCTGGTTTGTCGAAGGGATGGCGGAGTACTTCTCGATCGGTTCGATCGACGCGAACACCGCCATGTGGCTCCGAGACGCCGCCGCCCAGGGCAAGCTGCCGACCATCAAGCAGCTGGAGACCGATCCGCGGATCTTCCCGTATCGCTTCGGACAGGCGATCGTGACTTACATCGGCCAGCGGTGGGGCGACGAGGCGATCGCCACCATCCTGCAGAACTCGCGCACCGGCTCGCTCGAGGCGGCGTTCCGCCGGGTGATCGGCCTCGACTTCCGCCAGCTCGGCGACCAGTGGCGCGATGCGGTGCAGAAGGAATACCTGCCCCAGCTCACCACGCGCACGAAGGCGTCGGCCGTCTCGCAGCAGCTCCTCTCCAAGACCCGCAGCGAAGGCACCCTGCACCTGGCCCCGGCGCTTTCGCCTGATGGTTCGCTGGTGGCGTACTTCTCCGAGAAGAACTTCTACTTCGTCGATCTCTGGCTCGCCGACGCCAAGTCGGGCAAGCCGATCCGCCGCCTGCTGAAGTCGAGCTGGAGCTCCAACTACGAAACGTTCCGGTTCATCAATTCCTCGGCCAGCTGGTCCCCTGACGGACAGTACCTGGCGTTCGCGGCCAAGCGCGGCCCGAAAGACGACATCGTCGTTCTCGACGTCAAGCGCAACAAGGAAGTCACCCACCTCACCCTGGGACTGAGCGGGGTGACGACCCCGGCATGGAGCCCGGACGGCAAACGCCTCGTCTTCACGGGGTACGATGGCGGGCTCTCCGATCTCTTCATCGTCGATCGCGACGGGAAGAACCTGACGCGGCTGACCAACGACAAGTACGCCGACCTGCACCCGCAGTGGTCGCCCGATGGCTCCACGATCGCCTTCACCACGGATCGGGGACCCGAGACCAGCTTCGCCGACCTCCATTTCGGCAACTACCGCCTGGCCCTGTACCACCTCGCCTCGGGCCGCATCGAGCTGCTGAAGGGAATGGACCACGGCAAGAACACCGATCCGCAATGGGCGCCGGACGGCGCCTCCCTGGCCTACGTGTCCGACCGTGGCGGGGTCAGTGACATCTACCTCTACGACCTTGCCAGCGGCGAATCCTACCAGTTGACCAACCTGTTCACCGGTGCCCAGGGGATCACCCCACTATCGCCAATCCTCTCGTGGGCCGCCAAGTCCGACAAGCTGGCGTACGTCTACTATGAGCAGGGTGAATTCAACGTCTACGTCCTCGACAATCCACGCAGCCTGAAGAAAGCGCCTTGGCGCCCGGAGCCGATCGCGGTCGCCGCCAGCACCGCCGACACGGCACGAAAGCCGGCGCCGCTCGCCGACAGTGCCGGCGGCGGCAACAGCGCCATCTATCGCTCGGCCCAGGGCTTCCGCCGGGCAGACTCGGTGTCGCTGGTGACCGCGGCCCAGCGGGCGTATGCCCCGGTCTCGATTCGGAAGCTGATGGATTCCACGATCCTGGGGCTGCCCGATACCAGCACGTTCACCCAGCGCAACTACCGGGTGCACTTCACGCCGGACTATGTGGCCCGGCCCAGCATCGGCTACCAGCGTGACAACTTCGGTCGTGGTGTCTTCGGGGGAACATCCATCTCGCTGTCCGACATGCTCGGCGGGCACCAGATGGTCTTCAGCGGATATCTCAATGGCCGGATCGACGAAGCGCAGGTGCTGGCCGCCTACGCCAACCTCTCCCACCGATTCAATTACGCGGTCGGCATCTCACAGACTCCCTACTACTTCTATCAAGGGAGCGGCATCATCAATGGTCCGAGTGCCTTCGAACAGACCTACGTCCAGCAGTACCGGCGCCTGGTGTTCCGCTCGGCCTTCGCGCAGGGGTCCTATCCGATCTCCCGGTTCCGCCGGATCGAGGCCGGACTCACCCTGACGAACATGGATGACGCGCTCATGCAGGTGCTCGAGCCGTTCGATCCCAGCAGCGGCCTGTTGACCCAGGATCCGTACACCACGCGCACCGGCCTGCAGAATGTCAGCATGGCCCAGCCCTCGCTCGCCCTCGTCTTCGACAACTCGCTCAGCGGGTACGTCGGCCCGATGCTCGGGCGGCGGTCACGGCTCGAGTTTTCGCCGACCATGGGAGGGTGGCACTACACTCAGCTGGTCGGCGACTACCGGCGGTACGACAAGATCGCCGGCCCGTTCACCCTGGCGACCCGCCTGCTCTACTATGGTCGCAGCGGCCGCGACGCACACCAGTTCAAGATGTTCCTGGGGTATCCCGACCTGATGCGCGGACATACCAGCGGCTCCTACTCGCGCAACGAGTGCAGCGTCGCGCAGGTGGTCGAGGCCAATTCGGCGACGGGTTGCAACGCGCTCGACCAACTGGTCGGCACGTCGGTCGCCGTGGCGAACGCCGAGATCCGGGCCACGGTCATCACGCCGGGCCGGGGCATCTGGCCGGCCGCGGTACCGCCCCTCGAACTGGCCGCCTTCTTCGACATGGGTGTCGCCTGGGACGACAGCAGCAGCGTCCGATGGACCCGCCCCGCCGACGCGTCGCTCTCCGCGGTCCGCGTGCCGTTGCGCTCGGTCGGCGCCTCGGCGCGGATCAATCTCTTCGGCTTCGTCATTCTCCGCTTCGATTACGCCAAGCCGTTGAATCGGCCTGGGGTAAACCCGTTCTGGACCATCTCCTTCGGTCCGGTGTTCTGATCGCACCCATGTCCTGCCGTCACGCCGCCCTGATCGGACTCGCCGCATCCTTGGCGGGATGCGGCGGCCCCAGCGTGAAGGCCACCCTGCTCGCAGCCACCCCGCTGACGGGCGAGTCGGTGCTCCGCCTCCCGCGTGGTGGTGGCACCGCGACCCTCTTGCGTGCCGACTTGCGCGGTACCATCGACTACCGCATTCCCGGCGTCCCGGCGATCCGGCGGACGCTTTCCGCCAGCCTCGAGGACAAGACGGTGTACGCCGTGGACACCCTCGGACGGCTGATCAACCTCGACCTGCTCGCCGGACGATGCTGCACCCTGACCGTCCGGGCCCACGGATTCACCGGGACCCCCAGCGGTGAGGTCTTCGGATTCGATTCGACCCGCAAGGCGATCCGACTGAGCAATCGCATTCTCAAGACGTACCGTGCCGCCGTGATCGCCGGCGACGTGTCCCTGATGCGCGGACCGGGATCCCAGGTGATCGTCATCGCACCCGGAGTCGGCACGGCCCAGGTCATCGGCGATGATGGTGAACTGCGGCGCATCAGGATTCCGAATGGCGAAGTCACCGGGACGTGGTACGGCGACCTGTTTTCTGTCGTGACACCGTCCGGCCTGCAGCTGATCGATCCGACGGGCAAGAAACCCCCACGGGCCATCTCGATCCGGGGCGGGCCGTCACATGCCGCCTTCTCTCCATCGGGCCACCGGATCTACATCGCGCGCCAGCGGAACGACCTGGTCCAGCTTGATCGATTCACCTATGAGAACCTCGGCTCCCTCGCGCTGCCCGGCACGGCGTCGGCATTGCGGGTCGACCGAACCGGTCGCTGGCTCATGGCACGGGCCGCCAAGAGTGATTCATTCTGGGTGATTGATGCCACGACGTGGACACTGGCACACACCATCCAGGCGCCCTGGGGGGAGGACTTGCCCACCATCACCGCCGGGCAGAATCTGCTGATTCGCAGAGGCCGTGACGTCGTGACCATCGATCTTTCGACCCCCCAGGCCACCGAGATCACTCGCCTGACCGGGGCAGCCAGCGACCTGTTTCTTCCGCTGGCGTGGGTCCCCAAGAGCGCCCTGCTCGACGCCGCTTCCCCGGTGACCGCAGCGGCCGTCCCGACCGGCACGCGCCCCGATAGCGGGACGGCCGCGCCTCCTCCGGCGGCAGCGGCCGTCGCGGCGGCAGCCACCGAGACGGGCTTCTTCATCCAGATCTCTTCGTCGCAGAACCAGGACTGGGCGAAGGCCCTGGCGCAGCAGTTGAAGGAAGGCGGCTACCCCGCCCGGGTCCTCAACCCGGAGACTGCCGATCAGGGCTATCGCGTTGTCGTCGGCCCGTATCCCTCCCGGGATGAGGCCGATGCGGCCGGAAAGCGCCTCGGCCGCTCGTATTTCATCGTTCCTGCCGGCCCCGGCGGCAACTGACGATCCCCTGCGGTTCGGGACAGTAACAGCTATCTTTTCCGCCGTCCGGACCACCGCCTCCCGAGGCTTGGTGGGGCCGCGTGCGTTCACCCCAGACCTGTGATGCGATGAAGCTCACCCGGCTCGAACTGACCGGCTTCAAGTCCTTTGCCGACACGGTGTCGCTGTCTTTCGAAGCTGGCGTCACCGCGATTGTCGGCCCCAATGGTTGCGGCAAGTCCAACGTGTCCGACGCGGTGCGTTGGGTGCTCGGCGAACAATCCGCGCGTTTGCTGCGCGGCGGCAAGATGGAGGACGTGATCTTCCAGGGAGCCGCCACGCGTCGCCCGGTGAACGTGACCGAGGTCTCGCTCTATCTCGACAACTCGGCCGGTGACCTGCCGACGCCGTACACCGAGGTGGTGGTGACGCGGCGGCTTTCCCGCTCCGGGCAGAGCGAGTATCTGCTCAACAAGGCACCGGTTCGCCTGCGCGACATCCAGGACCTGTTGCGCGGCACGGGCCTGGGCAGCGATGCCGGCGTCGTCATCGAAGCGAAGATGATCGACCTGCTCCTCTCTGACCGCGCTGAGGAACGCCGTTCCCTGTTCGAGGAGGCCGCCGGGATCGGGCTCTATCGCGATCGCCGGCACACCACGGCACGGCGGCTCGAGGAGACCGCGGGTGATCTGCAGCGCCTCGAGGATCTCATTGCCGAGGTGCAATCGCAGATCCGATCCCTGGCGCGCCAGAAGGGAAAGACCGAACGGCACACGGCACTGACCGAGGAGCGCTTCTCGGTCACCATCACGCTGGCGCGCCGCCGGCTCGATCAGCTGGCCGAAGACACCGAGTCCTTCGAGCGCCGTCACGCCACCTTGGCGGAAATGCTGCCCACTGCGCGCGCGAATCTTTCGGCGGCCGAAGTGTCCCGCGAAGCCGCGGCCCAGTCCCGCAACACCACCGAGCGCCACCGCACCACCGTGGCGGAAGATCTCGCCGCGTCGCGGGTTGAACTCGAGCGGCTCGAGGGCGATCTCGCCCTCACGGCCGAGCGGCTGGCCAACGCCGCCGAACGGCGCGAGCGCGCGGCCGCCGAACGCAGCGACCTCGAGATCCGCCTGCAGCAGGCCCGCCGCGAATCGATCAGCGCCGGCGCGGAGCACGAAGGCGCGGCGGTCGAGCACCGCCGCGTCCAGGACGAGCTGGCCGGCCGTGCGTCCGCCGAAGAGTCGGTGCGTTCGCGCCTCGCCGCGCAACGGGAAGCCGTTCGCGGCCTCGAGCACGAGCTGCAGCAGGCGGCCCAGCAGTTGCGCTCGCTGGAGGGGGAGCGTACGGCGCTCGAGGGCGAACTCGCCTCGCTGCGTGAGCGGATCGCGCAGGAAGAAGCGCACCGCGGCCAGCTGACCCAGGAACGCCAGACCGCCGGCCAGCGCCTCACGGACGCGCGCGCCACCGCCGAACGCGAGAGCGACGCCGCCCGCCACGGGACCAGCGCCGCGGAACAAGCGCGCCTCCGACTTCGCGAGACCCGCGACCGCGAGGCGCGCGAACTGTCCGAACGTCGGACGCTCGAGGAGGATCTCGCCAAGCTCGCCGCCCGCCGTGCCGCACTGGAAGCCCTGGAGCGCGATCGCGTCGGCCTCGCACCCGCCGCCGCCGCCTTGCTTGCTCAGCGAGCGCGGTTCGGCGACGGCGTGCTCGGCCCGCTCGCCGACTTCATCTCAACCGAAGGGGCCCAGGCGGAACTGGCGGAGCAGCTGCTTGGCGACTTCCTCAACGCGGTGCTGGTTCGCGATGCCGCGACGGCCCGGGCGATTCAGGCATGGCACGCGGACGAACGTCCCGGCACGTTGATCCTGCTCCCGGTCACCCCGGGCCCGGCGGCGGCACACGCCGCCGTCGATGGCCGACTGCGGATCGACCCGGTCGCCGCCGCTTGGGTCGCCGCACTTGTCGGCGGGTCCGAGGTGCTCGACACCGCGGGTCATGCGTTGCGCCGCCCGAACGGGGTGATCTATCTCACGGGCCCGGCGGCGGCGACCGGCCCGATCCGTCGTCGCGCCGAACTCAAGTCACTCGTCAGCGACGTCGAGCGCCGGACGACCACGCTGGCCACGGCCGACGCCCGCCGTGCCAGCACGGCCGCAGAACTCGCCCAGCTCGAAGCGGCCGCCGACCAGTCACAACAGTCGGCCGATCGGTTGCGCGAGACCGAACGCCAGGCGGTCGCGGTCCGCGAAGACCTCGCCCGCCGTGTGGCGAATTACGACCGCGAACTCGCCGAACTGACGATCCAACTCGACCGTCTCGGCGAACGCCTCGCGCGAGCCGAGCAACGGCTCAGCGAAGTCGATGCCGCGCTCACCGAGGGAACACGCCAGCGCACGCAGCTCGACGAGGCCCTGGTCGCCGGCCGCGCGTCCCTTTCCACCCTTGATGCCGAACAGGAAGCGGCCCGTGACGAACGCGCGCAGTGGCAGGTGCAGGAAGCGCACATCAGCGCCCGCCTGCGCTCGGCCTCGGAAGCGATGGCGCGTACCAGCCAGGTGATCGTCGAGGCAGAGTCGTCCGGTCGGGCACGCACCGAGGAGATCGAGCGGCTGCTGGCGGACACCGCGGCCTTGGAAGCCCAGCGGGCGCAGTGGCAAGCCACTCGCGAGGAGCGCGCCCGCCACGTCGCCGCGCTGCAGGCTGCCAGTACCGAAGCCGAAGCGGCCCACCACGGCGCCGAACAGCAGCTGGCCGAGCACGAAATCGCCCTGGCCGACGTGCGCCGCGAGGTCGACACCCTGGCCGAAGAACACCATCGCCTCGAGCTCGGCGTCGCCGATGCCAAGGCGCAGCGGCGCAGCGTGGTCGAACGCGTCGAGACCGAATGGAAGCAACCGTTCCAGCAGCTCGTCGACGTGGCCCCCCTGCTCGACCTCGACCTCGAGACGCTGGAGATCGAGGCGGAGCGCATTGCGACCACGCTGGAGACGATCGGGCCGGTCAATCCGCTCGCCATCGAGGAGCATGCCGAAGAGAGCAAGCGCCTCGCCTTCCTGCAGGCGCAACGGGACGACCTCGTGGCCGCGCGCCAGTCGCTGCTCCAGGCCATCCACGAGATCGACGGCACCGCCAAGGCGCTCTTCCTCGAGACGTTCAACTCGGTGCGCGATAACTTCGTCAATGTCTTCCAGACGCTGTTCGGCGGCGGCGAGTGCGAACTGCGCCTCACCGATCCCGACGACCCCCTCGAGGCCGAGATCGAGATCCACGCCGCGCCGCGCGGCAAGCGGATCCAGCGCATCCACCTCCTCTCCTCCGGCGAGCGGACGCTGGTTGCCGTGTCGCTGCTGTTCTCGATCTACC
>JANYAG010000247.1 GCA_025361465.1 Gemmatimonadota bacterium | reverse complement strand
CCTCAGCCTCGCGCGCCGCGAGCCGTTCCAGCAGGACGTCGCGTGACGCCATGGTTGTCATTGCCTTGCTCCTCCCTTCAGCACGGCGACCACGTCGGCCGCGACCTCGTACGGGCTGGTCACTCCCGCCGTGACATCATCCAGACGCGCGGAAATCAACGCTTCGCCGTTCGATTCCTGCCAGACCCAGCGACGCATCGCGCGATCGACGATTTCGCGGGTGCGCAAGCGGAGCCGGGCCCGCCGCCGCACCTCCAGTTCGCCGGTTGCGGTCATCCACGCCCAGTGCCGATCCAGCGCGTCCACGAGGCCGGTGATCCCTTCGCCCTGCACCGCGGTGGTCAGCAGCACCGGGGGGCGCCACGATCGCTCATCCGGTTCCTCGGCGGCCAATCGCGGGCCCGAGCGAAGCGTGCCGTGATGCGCAGGCATCTGGCCGAAGATCTTGCCGAGCCGGAGGTCGAGCGCGAGGTCCAGCGCGACGCGCAGCTTATCAGCCCCGGGCCGGTCGGCCTTGTTGACAACCAGCAGATCGGCTGCTTCGATCACGCCCGACTTGAGTGCCTGGATGCCATCACCGGATTCCGGCACCAGGGCCAGCACGGTGGTATCGGCCATGTGGGTCACGTCGAGTTCCAGCTGCCCAACCCCCACGGTCTCGATGAGGATGCGATCGAATCCCGCGCCATCGAGGATGTCACAGACCTCGCGGGTCGACGTGGCCAGCCCGCCAAGAGAGCCGCGGGTCGCCATCGATCGGATGTAGACGCCCGGATCGAGCGCGACGCTTTCCATCCGGATCCGGTCGCCGAGGAGTGCTCCGCCGCTGAACGGTGAGGTCGGATCCAGCGCGACCACCCCGACTTTCAATCCCTGGTCGAGGAACGCGCGGACCAGGCGTTCCGTGAGGGTCGACTTGCCCGCTCCGGGGGGGCCTGTGATGCCGATTCGGCGGGCGCGACCAAGGCGCGGATGCAGCTTGGAAAGCAGGGCTTCGAACCCGGGACGGCCGTTTTCGACGATCGAGACCGCTCGCGCCACGGTCGCGGGCTTGGCCTCGATCAAATCGGCGAACAACGGCACCTCTGTCATGCCGGAACTTACCACCAGAGCGTGACTTAGGGCAAAGCGGGCAGGCGGTCGCTCAGAGCAGCATGACGCTGGCCAAGCCGAGGAGGAGGCCGAAGCCGCAGACGTCGGTGAAGGTGGTGACGAAGATCGAAGACGCCACGGCGGGGTCGATCTCGAAGCGCTCCAGGATGACCGGGATCGACGCCCCCGCGAATCCGGCCACCAGCAGGTTGCCGGTCATTGCCAGAAAGACGACCAACCCGAGGCGCCAAGGCTGTCCCACCAGCACCGACACGCCGGAGACCACCACCCCGATCGCCAGCCCATTGATCAAACCGACGACCGTCTCCTTGATGATGATGGTCCGGGCCCGATCGATCGACACCTGCCCGAGCGAAAGGCGGCGCACCGAGACCGCGAGGGCCTGGGTCCCGGCGTTGCCGCCCATCCCGGCGATAATCGGCATCCAGACCGCCAGCGTCGTCAGTCGAGTGATCGTTCCCTGGAAGAACAGCACCACGGCACCCGCGAGAAATGCCGTCAACAAGTTGAGGTACAGCCAGGGGAGGCGGCTTCGCACCGCCGCGCGCCAGCGGGCACCGAGTTCTTCGTCCGGGGAGACGCCGCCGAACCGCAGGAGATCCTCGGTGGCCTCTGCCTGGGTGACGTCGATGACATCATCGTACGTGATCTGGCCGAGCAATCGACCCGTGGCATCGAGGACGGGCAAGGCAGGCAAGTCGTAGCGCGCCATCAGGCGGGCGACATCTTCCTGGTCTACTTCCGGCGAGACCTTCATCGGTGCGGGGTCCATGACCTCGCGCACCAGCCGACCGGCAGCGTTCACGACCAGGTGCTTGAACGCGAGTCGCCCCACCAGTCGGCGCTCCGTGTCGATCACGAAGATCTCGCCGACATCCTGGAGGTCCTCTGCCTGTCGGCGTACGGCTTCAAGCGCCAGCCCCACCGTGTCGAGGAGCATGACGGTGACCACTTGCGTCGTCATCAGACCGCCGGCCGAGTCCCGGTCGTACCCGAGCAGGCGATCAAGATCCCCGTGGTCCACCAACCCGGCGAGGATCCGGTCGCGGTCGGCGACCGGGAGCTCGCCGAGCAGGTCGGCCGCATCATCGTCCTCGAGTTCCTCGACGATCTCGGCGGCCTGGGACGCGTCAAGCGCCGCCACGATGGATGCGGGATGGGTATCGGCCGGCAGCTCGATCAGCGCCCGCGAGGAAAGCTCCGACGGCAGGGCCCGAACGAGGGCAAGGCGGGCCCCGTCATCGAGTGATGCCAGCACATCGGCGAGGTCAGGGGCTTCGAGCTGGTATGCCCGCGCGATGAACGCCTCGATCCGCCCCTCGTGTACGAGCGCGACGAGTTCCTCGAGCGCATCGACGGGTGGTGTCATGGCGTCGTGCGCTCGAGCCTGGTGATCGGTGTCCCGGCTCGCCGCACGAGCAGTCGCTCGACCCGTGTGGGGGACGCCAGCAGCACTTCGACCTCGAGTCCCGCGCAGGTAAACCGTTCACCGGCCTTGGGAATTCGCCCGGCAAGCTCCGCCAGCAGTCCGCCGAATGTGGCCGCCTCACCCGCGGGCAGCGTGACCTGGAAGTGCACGCTGACCACCTCGGGCGCCGCCGCACCGTCGAGCTCGAGCAATTCCGCCGAGACCGCAGACGGAGCGACCGGGGCCTCATCCTCATCGGCGATTTCCCCGACCAGGGCCTCGAGCAAGTCTTCGAGCGTGACGATGCCCGCCGTGCCGCCGAACTCGTCGAGCACCACGGCGAGGTGCCGTCGCTCATGCTGCATGTCCAGCAGCAAATCGCCCGCCCCACGTGACTCCGGCGCGAAGGACACCGGCCGGACCGGGAGCGGATCGCCAGACTTCAGTTGGAACAGATCGAAGGCATGGATCATTCCGACAATTTCATCGAGCGTGTTCCGGTACACCGGCACGCGGGTATAGGCACTTTCGGCGAAGACTCCCATCACCATCCGGTACGACGCATCATGCGGAACCGCGACCATCTCGGTGCGCGGAGTCATCACGGCACGCACCGGACGCTCGGCGAAGGACATCACCCCGCCGACCATCACCAGTTCATCGCCGGCGAGGCCGCTGACTCGCCCTTCCCGGGCCAGCGAGCGCACGTCCTCGGCCGCGTCGTCCGCCCGGGACGGCAGGACAAACCCGAGCAGCGTCCCCCACCCCCGCAACAGCGGGCGCAGCATGCGCACCGCCTGGTCGGCGCGCGGGAGCGTGATCCAGCGCGGCAGCAGGTACGCCAGCAGCAAGGTGAGTGGCGCGACGAGGATGACCACCAGAAAGCCGAGCGTGGGCAGGGTCGCCGTGTTGAACAACCCTGGAATCGCCGCGCCGACGAGTGCCACCCCGAATGATGTGGCCGCGATGGCCGCCGCCACTTCGCGCTCCGTTCGCGGCAGCCAGTCGAGCGAATCATCCCCGCCGCGTAACCGGCGGGAGATCACGTCAGCGAGCACTCGGCGGGAGGTCGCGACCAGCGAAGCCGCGCCGGCCGAGCCGATCCAGGCGATCACTAAACCGGCGAGGATCAGGCCCCAGGTCATGAGGCCTCCGCCGCGAGCTGGGCTGAGTCCTCACCGATGGCATGGGGCGGCCAGACTGAGACGCGTCGAATCCGGCGGCGGACGATCAGTTCGACGACGAAGCGCCAGCCGTCAATTTCGAATGCTTCACCCATGCGCGGGACGCGACCGAACTCGGCGAGCATCAGGCCACCGACGGTCGCGACATCCTCGCGCCCGAACTCGTGCTCCACCTCGGCCTGCAGGTCGGCCAGCGGCAATCCTCCCTGCACCGAGTAGTGCCCATCATCGTGACGGAGCATCGGGGGAACTTCCTCCCCGTCGTACTCGTCCTGGATCTCCCCGACGATCTGCTCGAGGATGTCCTCGAGCGTGACGATGCCCGCGGTACCGCCAAACTCGTCGACGACAACGACGAGATGCCCCGGGCCGCGCTGGAAGTCCCGCAGTTGCCGATCCAGGCGCTTGGCCTCCGGCACAAACGCGGCCGGCCGCACCAGCGCTTGCCACCGTTCCCGGGGCGCCTCGGCGTCGATCAACCGGGGCAGCATGTCCTTGGCGTAGAGGATGCCCACCACCAGATCGGGGTGGCCGTCCACCACGAGCAACCTGGCATGTTCGCTACGGCGAAGCGTCGCGATGACATCCTCCTCCGCCTGCGCGACGTCGACGGTGATGATGTCGATGCGCGGCGTCATCACCTCCGAGACGGTCATCTCGTGGAGCGAAAAGACACCCAGCGCCATTTCGCGAGGTGATTGTCGGTCCCCGCCACGCGCGTGCCCCGCGGCATGCTCGCGACCCCGGCGATCCAGGCGCACCGTAAGCCACAGCAACGGCCGGAAGGCCGGCGCCGCGGCCAATGCCACTCGATGTGCGGGACCCACCAGCTCGGGAGCCAGCGCGGCGAGCAGCCGCGGGGCCAGGTCTCCCACTGCCCACACCAGCGTGGTCACCAGCACCACGCGGAACAGCGCGCTGCCCGGCTGGTACGCCCACCAGCCCACGGACGTCGCCGCCATCGCGGCGGCGATCACCAGCAACGTGAGGTGCATGACGCGCAACGTCCGCGCCGGGGGGAGGGTCTCCTCCTCCGGATCGCGGGCGAGCGCACGGGCAGCGAGCTCGCCTTCCCCTTCGCCAGCAAGGGCAACGATCGCGGCGCACAGCATCACCAGCCCGGCCAGTGGAGGCAGCACGCGGAAAAGTTCCGTCATGCGACCTGTCGCAGGTACCGCTCCTGCAACCGCCACATCGGCGATGTGGTCCGCGAGGCGCCGACCGGATGATCCCAGCCGAGGACGTGCAGCGTGCCGTGCACCAGCAGGCGCACCAACTCGGTGCGAACCGGCACGCCCAGCTGGCGCGCCTGACGTGCGGCGGCATAGCGGCACACGTACACATCGCCAGCCACGGAGCCGTCCGGTTGCGGCAGGCAGAAGGAAATCACGTCGGTGACATGGTCATGCTTGAGGTACCGGGCGTTCAGCGCGCGCATGCGGCGTGGGCCCAGGAACGTGATGGCGATGGTGGCGCGCTGTCGCTCCCGCTCCACGACATGTTGCACCACGCGTGTCACGGCCCGCTCCGGGAGCGCGCTCGCACCGGTGACGGTGACCGTCACACCGCCGCGGGGCACGGCTGTCATCAGCCGGCCTGGTCTTCGGCGTACGCGCGGATGATGTCCTTCACGAGACGATGGCGTACGACGTCGACTTCGGTCAGGTAATGGAAGACCAACCCATCGATGCCAGGCAGGATGCGTTCCACCTGCACCAGGCCGGATTCCTCGCGTCGCGGGAGGTCGATCTGGGTCTTGTCGCCAGTCACCACCACCTTGCTGTTCACGCCCAGCCGGGTGAGGAACATCTTCATCTGGGGCCCGGTGGCATTCTGCGCTTCATCCAGGATGATGAAGGCATCATTCAGCGTCCGGCCGCGCATGTAGGCGAGCGGGGCGACCTCAATGACACGCGTCTCCAGTGCCTTCTGGATCCGCTCCGGCGGTAGCATGTCCTCGAGTGCGTCGTAGAGCGGCCGCAGGTACGGATCGACCTTCTGCTGCAGGTCACCGGGAAGAAAGCCAAGGGACTCCCCCGCCTCGACGGCCGGCCGCGCCAGGATAATCCGCTTGACGCGTTTCCGCGCCAGCGCTTCGACCGCCTTGGCGACCGCCAGGTAGGTCTTGCCGGTGCCGGCGGGCCCGATGCCGATCACAATGTCGTTGTCCTGCATCAACCGGACGTATTCGCGCTGCCCGGCGGTCTTCGGGGTGATGGACTTGCGCAGGCCGGGAAAGTGAATCCGGCTTGCGTCACCGGCCGGCTCCCGGTCCAGCACTTCGCCGTGGTGGGCAATCCGGAAGACATCCTCGGCCTCGATCGATTGCCCGATGCGCGCCATGTCGATCAACGTTTGAACGACCGGCGTGGCCCGTTCCACCTGCTCTGGCGTCCCGAGGAGTGTGACCGCATCACCGCGCTGCGACACGCGCACGCCGAGCGCCCGCTGGAGTTCCATGAAATTGCCATCATTCACGCCTGCCAGCAGCAGGGAATCCGCGCCCTCGGCGCTCAGGTTCTGCCGCGACTCCTGGCGGCTCATCCGGTCTCCTTCCCAAGCGTGCGCAGGTGCAAGGCGGCCAGGTCCTTCGCGCTGACGGTGATCGGCGCACCCTCGAACAACGCCCGGGCCGCTGTCGTTTTAGGGAACGCAATCACATCGCGCAACGAGGACGCCCCGGCCAGCAACATGGCAATGCGATCGAATCCGAGCGCGAAGCCACCGTGCGGCGGCGCGCCAGAGGCAAGGGCATCAAGAAGGAATCCGAACCGGTTCCGTTGCTCCTCGGCCGAGATCCCCAGAAAACGGAACACGGTGGCCTGGATGACGGGGTCGGTAATCCGGATGGAGCCGCTGCCCAATTCGTTGCCGTTGTACACCGCATCGTAGTGTAGCGCCCGACAACGCCAAGGTTCCGTTTCGAGAAATTCGATGTCGTCGGGATGCGGCGACGTGAAAGGATGGTGGGTAAACACCCATTCACCCGTGGACTGGTCCTGCTCGAACAAGGGAAAGTCCACGATCCATGCGAAGGCGTGTCGGCCGGGAAAGATGATTCCGGGGCGCTGCGCGAGCCGCGTCCGCACTGCATGCAACGCCGGTGAGGTCATGGCATCTGCGCCGACGACGGCGAGCAGCATGGCGCCGGACGGAACAACGGTCTGCGCGAGCAATTCCGGGCCAAACGCCTTGACGCCCTGCCCCTCCCAGCCGGCATCCTCGAATCGCGCCCAGAGCAAGCCGCCAGCACCGGCGGACTTGGCAGCATCCGCGAGGCTGTCGATTTCCTTGCGCGACAGGGCCGTGTCCTCGGCGACAATTCCGCGCAGCCGTCCGTTCCGGGGCAGTGCGTCGTGGACGAACGGAGCTGCACCGGGGCCCACGCGGTCACTGAGATCCGTGATTTCCAGGCCAAACCGAAGATCGGGCTTGTCGATGCCGAAGCGCTCCATCGCTTCCCGATGTGTGAGGTGCGGAAAGGGCACTGCGACCAGGTGCCCGGCCTCGGCCCACTGATCCCGCAGCACGGCCTCGACGACGGCCAGCACGTCGGCCTCCGCGACGAAGGAGGCCTCGAGGTCGATCTGCGTGAATTCGGGCTGGCGATCCGCGCGGAGATCCTCGTCGCGGAAGCAGCGTGCGATCTGGAAGTAGCGGTCGAAGCCGGACATCATCAGCAGTTGCTTGTAGATCTGCGGCGACTGCGGCAGGGCGTAGCACTCACCCGGGTGCACCCGACTGGGCACCAAGAAGTCGCGTGCGCCTTCCGGCGTCGGCTTGGTGAGGATCGGGGTTTCGATTTCGAGAAAGCCCAGGTCGCTCAGCGTCCGTCGGGCCCGCTGCAGCAGGTGATGACGCATGATGAGGTTGGCCTGCAGCTCGGGACGGCGCAGGTCGAGAACCCGGTACTGCAACCGCAATTCCTCGGCAGCGAGTTCCTCTCCTTCACGTCGCGCCACCGGAATCGCTGGTGTGGCGGCAGCCCCGACCATGCGCAGGCGGGATACTCGCACTTCGACTTCCCGCGATGCAAGCTTGGGATCACGTCCCGGCTCGTCGCGCAGCGTCACCTCGCCTTCGACCAGGACGACGCTTTCAACCCCTACGGATGCCGCCAGGGTGAGGGCAGCCGCGGGGGTCCACAGGGGATTGCACGCCAGCTGGACCAACCCGTCCCGGTCACGGAGGTCAAGGAAGACGATGCCCCCGAGGTCTCGGCGGCGGTGGATCCAGCCACCCAATCGGACCTTGGAACCGACGTCGGCCCGGCTCAGGGCGCCGCAACGATGGGTGCGCAGAGTTGTACTGGCCATCAGGGATTCGGCTCGATTCCGGGAATGGGGAAACTTGGAAACCTAACCGTCGATCTGGGGCGCCAGCAACAAAGCGACGGGGTAGCCGAAGCCCGCCCGGATCGGAGAGTTTGGGCCCGCCACGCCTATTATCAAGCCATGAGCCACTCTGCAACGACTCTGCTCGACCTGACCCCCGCCGCGGCAAGCCTACGATTGGCCGAGTGGGCCACCGCCGAGGGGCTGCCGAAGTACCGCGCCGCCCAGCTCGTCCGGCGCCTCTGGGTTGCCCCGGTCGCAAGCTGGCAGGAGGCCACGGAGCTTCCCAAGGCACTGCGCGAGCGCCTGGATCGTGACTTCCCGCTGCCGCGCCTGACGCTGGACACGTTGCAGGATTCGGCTGATGGGACACGGAAGTACCTCTGGACCCTCAAGGACGGTGAAAAGGTCGAGTCGGTCCTGATCCCCAGCGCCAGCCGTCGCACGCTCTGCATCTCCTCCCAGGCCGGCTGCGCGCTGGGGTGTGTCTTCTGCGCCACCGGCTTGATGGGGTTTCGGCGCAACCTCCAGCCGAGTGAGATCGCCTGCCAGGCACGCGAACTGGTTCTCCGCGACCCGGAAGACAAACCAACCAACATCGTCTTCATGGGGATGGGAGAGCCGCTGCTGAACTGGCCCGCGGTGGACACCGCGCTGACGATCTTCAACAGTCCGGCAGGCCTCGGCGTCGGGGCCAGACACATCACCGTTTCGACGGTGGGGATTCTCCCGGGCATGAAGGCACTGGCGGCACGCCCGGAACAGTTCCGCCTGGCGATTTCGCTCCACTCGCCCCTGCCGGCCGAACGGCTGGCGCTGATGCCGATCGAGAAGAAGTATCCGCTCAAGGATGTCATCGAAGCCGCCAAGGCATTCCAGCAGCGCATCACGTTCGAATACGTCCTGATCGCCGGCCGCAATGATCGCGACAAGGACGCGCTGGCCCTGGCATCACTGGCACGACGGCTGGGGGCGCACGTCAACCTGCTGCCACTGCACCCCGGTGGGAGTGACGAATTGGTGCCGACCGCGCCCGCGCGCATTCGCGAATTCCGCGACTTCCTGACGATCCGGAACATCGAGGCGGTCGTCCGTCGCAGCCGCGGACTGGATATCGATGCGGCCTGCGGGCAGCTGCGAGTGCAGATGGAGCGGAAGCGACGAGCCCAAGCCTGAGTCTCTTTGCACGACGTTCCTGCCTTCCTGCACTGGAGGTATCGTGTCGCAAACGCCTTCCTCAGCAGCGCTGATCGTTGCAATCGCCGCTGGAAGCGCCGTCGGCGGTGTCGCGCGCTTCCTGCTCACGACCGTGGTGCAAGAGCGCTGGAGCACCTCCTTCCCTGCCGGGACACTCGTCGTCAACGTGCTCGGCTGCATGGCGCTCGGTTTCATCTCCTATCTGGTGCTTGAAACCGGTGAGTTCTCGCCGACCACTCGGGCACTCCTCACTACCGGCTTTTGCGGCGGGTTCACGACCTTCTCCACCTTCGCGATGGAGACGATTCGCGCCGCGGAGGAAGGGGCGCTGCAACGTGCCATGCTCTATGTCGGCAGCAGTGTGATCGCGGGACTGGCCGGGATCTGGATCGGCGCGGCCGCCGCGCGCCAGGCGCTGAGCATCATCAGGAGGGTGGCATGACCAACTTGGAAAACCAGGTCGGCGAGCGGTGGCTGATGCGTATCCACCTTGGCGAACGCGACCAGTGGCATGGCCGCCCGCTGTATCAGGCCATTGTTGAAATGCTGCGCGAGCGGCATTTCGCGGGCGCGACGGTCTATCGCGGGATCATGGGGTTCGGCGCCAGTGCCCGGATGCGCACCGACCGGCTGGAAGTGCTGTCGCTCGACCTGCCGATCACGGTCGAGTGTGTCGACACCGAGGAGAAGGTCGAGGGCATCCTGCCGGAACTCGACTCCATGATCGGCGGCGGCTTGATCACCCTCGAGAAGGTGAAAGTGCGCCTCTATCGGCCCGAGAAGACCAGCTAGTCGGGCCTAGTGCCGCGGGATGCCGCGAACAAAACGCGCGATGTCGGCGATCATCAGGGTGTCCACGTGGCCTGCGATGCCGTACTCGGCAGGCCGCGGTGGTCCGCTGCCGGCAATCATCAAGTGGCTCAGGGCAGGATAGCGCTTGACCGTGAGCGACTGGTGCGGACCCAGTACCCTCAGCCAGTCGTCGAGCTGGTCGGGCGGCACCTGATAGTCGCGCATCCCCTGCAACACCAGGATCGGAACATGCACGTCTCGCATGGTCACGGCAGGATCGTGGGCGGCGAGGTCGAGCCAGTATTTCGGCGAAGTGCCGCCAAGGCCCGGCAACGGGGTCGTATCGGAGGAGTCTGCGGGCGAGAGTTTCCGCAATCTGTCCATCGCCGGCACCAGCTTCTCCCATTCCGCCATCACCGCCGCCGAATCCGCGCCGGACACCGAGGCGATATAGCGGTACTGCCGTGCCATCTGCGCCGATAATTCGACCCGAGTCGCCCCTGCCATCACGATCACGCCGGCCAGGCCAGCATCGGCCATCGCGATGCGCGGCGCGACCATCCCCCCAAGCGAATGTCCCAGCACCACCGTCTGTTTGGCGTCGATCTCAGGCTGTTGCCGGAGCAGCGTCAGGGCGCCGAGTGCATCCTGAATGGTCTCATCAAACACCGTGAAGCCGCGATTGGCGTACCAGCCCGGGGCCACCTTCGCGCGCTTGTCATATCGCAGCACCGCGACCCCGCGCTCGGCAAGTCCCCAGGCGATATCGCGGAAGGGCTTATTCTTGCCGACCGTTTCGTCACGATCTCCCGCCCCAGAGCCGTGCACCAGCACCACGCCCCGAAACGGCCCCTTTCCGACCGGCAGGGTCAGGGTGCCGGGCAACGGCACCGGCCCTGGGACAGTGATGGTCCGCTCAACCACCCCGACGGGGGGCGGCAGCGTTGTCGCGGTGACGCCGGTGGTGTTCCCCAGCCTGGCGGCCGCCACGGCATCGACGCGAATGATGTCGAGATGCTGTGAAGGAATCGCCCCGCCGAGGATTCGGCCGACGGCGTCGACCCGCAACCGCTCCGCCACCCCGCCCACCTTCAAGGTCATGGAATCGGCGCCGACGGCGCGCAGGCTGACCGTGATGGTCTGGCCGCCGCTCAGTGCCCATGCCGGAATGTCGGCCGACCCGCCGACCGCACGGGCACGTCGGGTGAACTGCTCCGCCAGTGCAAAGGAATTGTTGAGCAGCGCCACGGCGCCGGCGGTGGTGCCAAGGCGCTGGACCGTGCTGCCGAGATCGACGATCGCACTGTCCCCAACCATCGTCACACGAATCCGCTGCGCCGGCTGCGTGTCGGTGGCATCGGCACGAAACAGACTCAACCCCAGTGTGCGGATCGTGAACGCCGGCCCGAGGTGTGCCACGTAGTCCTGTCGGGGTTGGCCGGTGATGCGAATGCTGCCTTGCACGCTGTCGCCCAACCGAGCGAAGTGCTCGATCACCACCGTGTCCGATCCGGCGCGAAGCAGGAAGGCTCCGCGATCAGGGGTACCCTGGGCAGCCAGCCCAGCTGCCGCCGCACTGAGCAGTCCCGCTGCCGTGACGATTGCCTTCGTGACCTGGTGCCTCATGCGTCCCTTCCTTGGGCGTTTGGGTCGTGCTTCCACGCGACGTAACTCCAGACGACGGCCAGCAGCGTGGCGATCGATACGCCGATGATCATGACGTAGATGGCGATCGCCGGGGCCACGATCGAGGCGATCACCACCGCCACCCCGGCCACCACGAAGCCGTATCCCCCGATGCGGTGGGTCTCGCGCCACGACACTTCGCTGGAGAGGGTCCACGGGGTGCGAATGCCGAAGATCCAGTTGGGACGCACCCGGGTCAGCACGTTGCCAATGACGATGAAGAGCAGCCCGAGTCCTGGCATCATGACGACCTGCAGCTGGATCGGCCACCCGAGGTTGTAGCCGATCACCAGCACGTGCACCAGCGCCAGGAATAGCAGCACCGCGTTGGTCACCACCCAGTACGCGCCGGCATGCAGCGGAAAGTTGCGGCGCTTCGGGTCGAGCTTCGGGGCGATGGTGAGGCTGGCGGCGAGCACCAGGGCGAGGACCGGCATCAGCAGCACCAGCCAGAAGCGTGACATGGTGCCGTTCACGGCACCGTTCATGTCCCAGTGCGAGGCGACCCGCTCGGGAAGCCGGGAATAGGAGCTCACGGCAAAGACGGTGGCAGCGAGGTTCGCCAGCAACCCGGGCCAGAGCTTACGCATGTCGGGACCCGCCCTTCCGTCGACGTCGCCCACCCGGCCCGATCTCCAGCAGGTGCTGGAGCGCGTCCTGGAGGACGGTCGTATTGAGGGAATAGATGATGAACTGGCCTTCGCGCCGGGTCAGCACGAGCCCGGCGTCGCGCAGGACCTGGAGGTGGTGCGAGACCGAGGCGAACGCAATCGGAAACTCCGCGGCCAGTTCGCCGGCCGCGCGGTCCCCATCGCGCAGCAGGGCGAGGATTCGCCGACGGGTGGGATCCGCCAGGGCGCGAAACGTCTGGTCAAGCATGCTATTAAGGTACTTGTCTAATCATCTAATGGCAACCTGGCGAGCTGCCTGGCTTCCCGACCGCGCGCTGATCCGCAGCGTCACGCGATAGGCCAGATGATCGGGAGCGGGCTGGTTGACTTGCCGGTACGGCGTGACCTGCTCGGCGCTTACCAGGAGGCCCAGGGTCGTGTCGGGCTGGTCGCTGGCCAACAGAAGTCGGCCACTGGCCGGAGCGTTGGGCCCGGTCAGCGCGAACGAAAGGATCGCCTGGCCAGCCTGGATGCAGAAGGCGCCCATCGGACACCGGCTGTCGGTCACCACACTGTCGAACCGCAGGGTGATTCGCTGGCTCACCAGCGAGACGCGGTTGCCGGCGGCGAGGTCAACGATGATCGGAAGTTCATTGCCGCTGGTGGTCGGGGAACTGCAGGCCACCGTGCCCGCCGCGATGGCGGCTACGAGAGCGGCTCCTCCCGAGGGTGTCTTCATGCGACCCGGTCCGGAATCGGCCGGCCGTCGACGA
>JANYAG010000246.1 GCA_025361465.1 Gemmatimonadota bacterium | reverse complement strand
TGAAGGCGCCGTAGTTCGTGATCGAGACCACCTTGCCCTGCACGCGACCGCCGACCGGGTACTTCTCGGCGACGTTCTGCCACGGGTAGGACTGCAGCTGCTTCATGCCCAGCGAAATACGCTCCCGCTGCCAGTCGATGTCGAGGATCTTGACCTCGACTTCCTTGCCGATCGTCACCAGCTCACTCGGATGCGACACCCGGCCATAGGACATGTCGGTGATGTGCAGCAGGCCATCGACGCCGCCGAGATCGATGAACGCCCCGAAGTCGGTGATATTCTTGACGATGCCCTTCCGCACCTGCCCAACCTCGAGTTCCTTCATCAGGTACTCGCGCTTATGGGCTCGCTCATTCTCGAGAATCACGCGACGCGAGACGACGATATTGCGGCGCCGCTTGTTGAGCTTGATGATCTTGAATTCGTAGCTCTGTCCGAGCAGTTCGTCGATATTCGGCACCCGGCGCAGCGCAATCTGTGATCCCGGCAGGAAGGCATCGACCCCCATCAGGTTCACCACGACGCCACCCTTGATCTTCTTCATCAGGGTGCCCTCCACCGGCTGGTCGCTCTCGTGCGCCATCCGGATCTTCTCCCAGACGCGCATGAAGTCGGCCTTCTTCTTCGACAGGACGACCGCACCTTCCTGGTCTTCGAGGTGCTCGAGGAACACCTCCACCTCGTCGCCGACCTGGAGATTCTGCGGGTCCTTGAATTCGTCGAGCGGGACGGAGCCTTCCGATTTGAAACCAACATCGAGGATCACTGCGTTTTCGGTGATGCGCAGCACCTTCGACTTGACGATTTCGCCCTCGACGATCTGGGACATCGTCCCTTCGTACAGGGCGAGCATGGCCTCGTACTCGCTCTCCGAGTAATCCTCGTCATAGAGGTCCTGCCGGACGCGAAGCATCGGCGTCTTCGACAAGGGGAGCGGCGTGGTGGTGATTTCGGAGTCAGGCATACGGAAGGGTCCCAACGACAGCGAGATGCCGCGCCGACCAGCCGCGCGGGTTGAGGGTAGGTCCTCAGGCCAGCCCAAGGAAATCTCGGACCAGCCTTTAAGAATAGAGGAGAATCACCCTTCCGACAAGCCGCGTTCCCGGGCCAGTGCGAGGATCTGGGCAACCTGTTCCGCCAGGGTCATGGTCGTGGTGTCGAGGACCACGGCATCGGCGGACGGGCGCAGGGGCGCAACGGCCCGACTGGAATCCCGCCGATCGCGCTCCTCCAGCAGCGAGGCCTCGCTCGCCAGCACCTCGGAGTCCACCTCCCCTTCACGTTGCTGCAAGCGACGTTTCGCCCGGGTGGCCGGGCTGGCCGTCAGGAAGACCTTGAGCCGTGCGCCTGGGAATACCACGGTCCCGATGTCTCGGCCATCAACCACTGCGCCCCCCGATTTCGCCACCGCCCCCCGCAAGACGTCGTTGACCCAGTTCCGCACCAGCGGCATGGCGGAAACCGCCGAGACGTGCGCGGTGACATCCGCGCCGCGAATGACCTCGTCGATCGGCTTCCCTCCGGCGTGCACCAACAGCTCCGCTCCCACCCGATCAAGGGTGATGCGTCGGGCACGCGCCGCCGCCACGATTGCCGCCGGAAGGTCGAGTTGCGATTCGATCGCGATCCAGGTCACGGCGCGATAGAGCGATCCGGAGTCGATGTGGGCCAGCCCCAGAGCCATCGCGACGCGCGAAGCCGTGCTCGACTTGCCAGACGCCGCTGGACCATCAATCGCCACGATCTTCGGCGGGGTCACAAATTCCTCTTGAAGAGCGCCTTCAGGCGATCGGAGAAATGGGGAAATGAGACGGCGGCGCAGTCGGGGTCATCAATCTGAATGCGCGAATCCGCTTGTGAGCCGAGCACCGCAAAGGCCATTGCAATCCGATGGTCACCATGCGTGATGACATGGCCGCGGTAACGGGCTTCGCTTCCCCGAATCAGGAGATCGTCGCCGCGCACTTCGGCGTGTGCTCCCACCGCCGCCAGATTGCGGGCAAGCAAGGCCAAGCGATCGCTCTCCTTCACTCGCAGTTCGCCAAGGCCCTGAAAGACCGTGGTCCCTTCAGCCCGCGCCGCCAAGATGGCAAGCATCGGGATTTCGTCCACCACGCCGGGGACTTCCCCGGCTGCAATCGAAGTTGCCTGCAATCGCGCTGGTCGCGCGACAAGATCACCACAGGGCTCCCCCAGCGCATCCTCCCCCGGGATCACGTCAACCACCGCCCCCATCCGGGCGAGAACCGCAAGAAACCCTATCCGAGTGGGATTGAGCCCGACGGATGCGACGCGAATTTCACCCTCGCCGGCCAGCAGGGTGGCGGCGATCAAGAACGCCGCCGACGACGGGTCCCCGGGCACCCGCATCGTGAAGGGCCGGAACACACCGGTGGGATTCAGTTGCAGCATTCTCCCCTGGCGCCTCAGGTCGAATCCGAAGTGCCTCAGCAATCGCTCGGTGTGGTCCCGGGACAGGCCGGGTTCGGTCAGGGCGACCGACACCCCTCCCAGGGCCCCGGCGAGCAGGAGTGCGCTCTTGATCTGGGCCGAGGCCACGGGAAGAGTCCACTCCAATGGCCGAAGCGCCCCCCCTGTGATGACCAGGGGGAGCCCATCCTCGGCCCCGGCGGCGATGGTCGCCCCCATCCGGTGCAAGGGTTCAGTCACCCGCCGCATTGGCCGGCGCCGGAGTGAGGCATCCCCGGAAACCCGGGCCGCGAATGGGTGGGCGGCGAGGATCCCGAGCAATAGCCGGGCGGTGGTCCCGGAATTGCCGCAGTCGAGGGTGCCCACGGGGGCGCTCAAGCGCCGGCGCCCCAGGACCGTGAGGGGGCCACTGGAGCGCAACGGGGAGATCGTCGCCCCCAGCTGGCGCAGGACTCGGGCACTTGCGCGCGCGTCAAAGGAGGTGAGCGCCCCGTGAATCGTGGAACGACCCGGCGCGAGCGATGCGAGCATCAGCGCGCGATGCGTGATGCTCTTGTCCCCGGGTACACGGTGGACTCCGGAGACGACCGATGGCGATGGCATGGCCCGGAGAATACCCCTGTCCGACGGCGAGAGGATGAAAATGCGGCCCGGAATCGTATCTTTCTATCGTCTGGGGTTCAACTGCCCCCCCACCCAGATGTCGTTCGTACCAGCCGCCAGGGACGTTCATGACCACCCCACTGCCTGTTGATTGCCCGGATCCCTGGCTTGCCCCGGTCCTCACCGAGTCCGGAATAATCGCCCCCGAGGCGCTGGCCGTACTCTCAGCCGGCCTGACGGGACGACTCTGGACGGCGGTTGTGACGAGTGGTCAAGCAACCGATCGGAACATTGTCGACGCCCTCTCCACGCGATTCAAGCTGCCGGTGGCCAACTTGGCCGAGGCGGACAGCGCCAAGGCGACCGTACTCCCTGAGGGAGTCGCGCGGCGGCATCATGTGGTCGCCCTGGGGCTCGACGATCGCTCGGTGCGTATCGCCACGTCGGACCCCCGCGACCTGGCAGCGGAGCAGGCGTTGGGGTTCATCACCGGACGCGAAGTCCTCTTCGAGGTAGGCTCTCCGAGCGGAATCAGCGATCGCCTCGACGAGGTCTACCGTCCTGAGAACGCGATCAACCGGCTGTTGCGGGGTTTGGAACCGACCTCCGTGCGTGTGGAGACCAAGCTCGACAGTGAAGAGCGGGACCCGGCGCTCGACGCCCCCATGTCGCAACTGGTTGACGCCATGATTGCCGACGCCGTGCGCGCGGGGGCCAGCGACATCCATTCGGAGATCGATGGTGCGCATTTGACGGTCCGCTACCGCGTCGATGGTATCCTGCGTGAAGTGATGCGACTGCCCGAAGCGGCAGGCCCCTCGCTGGTGCGGCGCGTGAAGATCATCGCCGGGCTCGATGTGACCAATTCCATGACGCCCCAGGATGGTCGCAGCACCGCCCGAGTCGACGGCAACCAGATCGACCTGCGCATTGCCACGGCCCCGGTCGCCCGCCGAGGGGAGAAGCTCGTCATCCGAATCCTGAACAAGGCGAACCTGAGGAGCTCGGTGGCCGACCTGGCGCTGCCGCCCGAGGAGGAGCAAGTCCTGCTCCGGATGCTCGGGAATCGCGAAGGCATGGTGCTGGTCACCGGTCCGACCGGATCGGGCAAGACCACCACGCTGTATGCCGTCCTGAACCATCTGCGCACCGGCAAGGTCAACATCGTGACCGTCGAGGACCCGGTCGAATACGACGTGGACGGGATCTCGCAGATGCAGGTCAATGAGGCGCAGGGATTCACCTTCGCGACGGCCCTTCGCTCCGTGCTCCGCCAGGACCCGGATATCGTGCTGGTCGGCGAAATCCGTGACGGCGAGACGGCAACGATTGCGATCCAGGCCGGGCTGACGGGCCACTTCGTCTTCTCCACGCTGCATACAAACGACGCGGTCTCGGCAGTGGTCCGCCTGCGGGACATGGGAGTTGACGCATTCAAGATCGGCTCCGTGCTCAAGGGGATCCTCGCCCAGCGCCTGGTGCGACGCCTATGCGACAAGTGCGCTGAGGCCGTGCCGGTGGAGGATATCCCGGCCGAGGTCCGTCCACCGGAAGGCTATCAAGGAGCGTTCACCCCCAAGCGCCCTGTCGGATGCCGGGTCTGTTCGGGGAGTGGATACCGTGGTCGTCTGGCCGTCCTGGAGATGCTGCCGGTCGAGGGCAACGTGTCGAAGTTCATCGAGAGCGGGGCTCCCCCGCAGGCGATTCTCGATGCCGCCAGGCCGCATGGACTCCGGACCTTGTGGGAGAGCGGGCTGATCCGCTTCTGGAACGGTGTCACCTCCTACGCGGAGGTGTATCGCGTCCTCGGCGAGATGCAGGAGCAACAGGGAAGCCAGGCCAAGCCCGGCGCCGGTCCCACCGGCAACGTGCCGCTCCCTGCGCGCGGTGACGATGAGCGGCTCACGATCCTCCTCGCCGACGATGACGCCCAGATGCGCCGGCTCGTGAAGAGCGTGCTCGAGCGAGACGGCTTCCGTGTGCTCGAAGCTGCGGACGGGCTGGACGCGCTCGAGATTGTCAGCGCACATCATCTCGACCTCGTGATTCTCGATCAGGACATGCCGCGGCTGACCGGTCTCGGGGTCCTCGAGGAACTCCGCGCCCAGTTTGGCACCGCGGGGACGCCGATCATCATGCTCACCGCCCGCACGGACGACACCGAGAGCCAGGCCTTCGAACTGGGGGCACAGGACTACCTGACCAAGCCGTTCCAGCCCCGCTCCCTGCTGGCGCGCGTGAAGGCCGTCCTCAAACGCACCACGATGGATTGATCATGGCCACTATCCTGATCGTCGAGGACAGCCCCGACAACATGATGCTGTTCCGGACGGTGTTGACGCTGAAGGGCCATACGATCGTCGGACTCCCCGGTGGTGACGACCTCTTCACCACGCTGGCTGCCGGGGTGCCCGATCTTGTCCTGATGGATATCCAGATGCCCGGCAAGGACGGGTTTGCCCTCCTCGCCGAATTGCGAGCGGCGGGGTACACGGCCCTCCGTGTCATCGCCCTGACGGCGCATGCGATGGCAGGAGATCGTGATCGGGCCATCGAAGCCGGCTTCGATGGCTATATCTCCAAGCCGATCGATATCAAGAAGTTCCCGCTCCAAGTGGCACAGGCGCTGGACGGCGAGATGCCCACCCATGCCTGACGCCACCCCCGAGGCCGCGGCGACCCCTGCGCCCTCGCCGCCGGACATGGAGATGTCGGCGGCCATGCGTGGAGCCTTCGAGCAAGTGGTGGAGGATCAGGCGCTTCGACGGGAAGGTCCGCGGATGGCCGCACCTTCCGCCACACCGCTCGGCTGGATGGCAGCAGCCGCAGGGTGCTGGCTGACCCTGCTGCTGCTGGTGCTGTGGTGCCAGCCATCGCCCGGACACCAGAAGACCGGACCTTTGTGGCGCCACTGGAGCTGCGCGCGCCCTCACTTCGCTTCGGGCTTTGGCTGGCGCGCCGCCGTGTGGACGGCTTCGAACACGCGACCGCTCGGCTCCCCAGACATGTCGGGGAGGCTGGAGTCGAGGATCGGGCGATCGTGCTTGAGACCAACGGCCGGCACGCCTACACCCTGATCGCCCGTGACGGTTCCGTCGGGTTGCGGCTGACGAGCGAGATGTCCGCGGATTCGTTCCTGGGCCAAAGCGTCGCCGTGCTGATGGCGAGCCGGGCTTACCAGCAGGCCGGAGTGCCCGGGCTTACCACGGCCCGGTGAGGCGAACCCTCCGGCGAGCCGCGGAAGATGCCGCAGCTGCGGGGACCCGCACTCAGCGTCGAATCCCTCACCACCGCACGCCAAGCCGTCGCCCCAAGCGACTCGAAGACGAACACAATGCCCGCCGGAGCAACGAACTGGGCCGTGTCGGTCCCGCCGCTCGGTCCCATGTGCTCGGCATAGCGGCCATCGCGCGCCAGCGCATCTTCCTCGGCTTCTGACAACCGCTCAAGCACGGACAGAAGCACCTCCCGCCGCCGCTCGACCTCGTTTCGGGCGATCCCGGCCCGGAGCAGCACGGCAGCAATCAGCACCACCGCGAGCGCCGTTGCGAGCATCAACCGGAACCGCCAGGGATGGTCACCTGGTCCCACTGGTCTCGTCCCCATGTGTGCTGCTCCGAGCGTGGTCCTCTGCGGAAAGCAACGTCACCAGCCATGCTCGGGGCGGGACTCGAACCCGCACGGGGTTTCCCCCAAGGGTGTTTAAGACCCCTACGTCTGCCATTTCGCCACCCGAGCCTGTGACCATGAATATGGCGGGTGAGGCCGCTCTCGCTAGTTTCCCCTGATGCCCCGACGCGTTTCCCTCGCCCTGCTCGCTCTCTTCCTGGTCATGCACCGGCTCACGGCCCAGTTGCCACTGATCACCATTCCAACCGGGACGCTGCGCATCGAATTCGGGGGAGGGTTCTTTCCGACCCTGCAACAATGGGTGGCGGGGACCAGACAGCCACTGGGCGGGCTGCTCACCACGACCACCCTGGGATCGCGCCAAACGCCGATGATCACCGACCTCGCGAACCAGCTGACCGGGCTGACCGGCCAAGCCGCAGGCGTCCTGTCACTCGGCGGGGTAAGTGCCTCGGTCGAGCACGAACGCGGCGTGGGGACCATCGGGCTTGGCCTCGGAATCACGTCTCGGCTTTCGCTCTTCATGACCGTGCCGATCGTCATGGTCCGCTCACGCTACCAGCTGACGTACGACACAACCGGAGCCTCGGTGGGCCTGAATCCCTCGCACCCTTCGCTGGGCAATTCTGCCGGGCAGACTGGGGCGGCCATCTTTTTCTCCCAGTTCGATTCCGCTTTGACGACGCTGGCCGTCCGCGAACGCCGTGGCGACTATGCCAATGACCCGGCAACGCTCAGCCTCGCTCGCCAGACGCTGAGCGATGGTGCCAGCCTCCGGAGGGCCCTTTTCACCCTGCTGAGCGACCCGACCCACGCCATGCCGGTCCTCCCGACGGCATCAAGCGGTGACGGAGTGGCCTTGCTCGCCAAGATCGCCTCGTTCCGCAGCACATTTGGCGAGCGGCTGGGCGTCAGCGGGTTCACGGCCGCGCCGACGTTGCCCAGCGCCCCGCTCTCTTCACAGGCGTTCAACGCCCTGCTCACCTCGGCTGATGGATTCGGTCTTGCGGCGCCGGACGACCGGCCACGGACCGCGCTTGGCGACATTGAGGCCGGCCTCGCGCTGCAATTGGTGCAGCGTGGCGCCCTGGGCGATCGGTGGCTATCGGCGTGGGCACGCGGCCTCGTCCGCTTCCCCAATGGGTCACCGCCGCGCGTCACCCAGTTGTTCGACCAAGGCACGGGCGACCGGCAGTTCGATGCCGAGTTTTCGGGAATCGCCGAGCTTGGCCGCGGTTCGCTCGGCCTTCGCGCAGAAATCACTTACACGCACCAGTTTGCGCGCGCCGTGATGGGGACCATTGGCGGGCCGGATCAGTTGCTCCTCCCGACCTATCGGACCGCGGCATTGACGCGCAAGCTCGGCGACATGGTCGCATTGACGGCCAGACCGTTCCTGCGGATGGCGCCCAATCTTGCGCTTGCCGGGATGGCGTCATATTGGCGAAAGGGCGCGGACGGATATGCGTATGCGACCGGCCAGGGTGCGATCGCGGGCGCCTCGCTGTCGGAGCTTGCCGCCGGCACCGCGGCAGACGCACTCCAGCTCGGGCTGGGGTTGAGTTACGTCCATCCCGGCGGGCGCCGGGGCTTGATCACCAGGATGCCCGTGGAGGCTGGGGTCGCCATCGAACGGACGATGACGAGCGGCCGAGGAATCGTGCCCGCCAGCCTGACGACCCGGATGTCATTCCGCGTCTACAAACCGCTCTTCACGCGGTAACGCCCGACAACATCTCGCGCGCCAGGCGGCGGGCCGCGGGCCCATCCGCGTCGCCCAGCATGCGTGCGATCTCCTCGATACGATCCTCGCCATGCAACACGGCCACATCGCTGGTGGCCAGCCCGTGCCGCGTCGCCTTGGCAATTCGCAGATGCCGATCGGCGCGGGCTGCGATCTGTGGCAGATGGGTGATGACGAGCACCTGATGTCCTACCGCCGCGCGACTCAACGCTTCTCCTACCCGGGTTCCCACGTCCCCACCAATGCCCTGATCGACTTCGTCGAACACCAGGGAAGGCACCGCGTCGTGCCGCGCCAGCACCACCTTGAGGGCCAGCATCAGCCGCGACAACTCCCCGCCGGAAATGACCTTGGCGAGCGGACGCGGTTCCATCCCCTGGTTCAGCTTCACGACAAAGACCACCTGCTCGGCACCGTCGGGGCCGGGAACCGCGAGCGGTTCGAGCGTTGCCGTGAAAGCGCCCCCGTTCAACCCGAGCTGCGGCAGCAATCGCGAGACTTCACGCGAGAGTCGCTCGGCCGCCTTCCCGCGTCGGTCGGTCAACTGTGCGGCCATCGCCAGGAGCGCCCGCTCGGCGCCGACGATTCCTGAGGCCAAGTTGCGAAGGTCCAGATCCGCGGTGTCGATGAGGTCCAGTTCATCATGGGCGCCGTCGCGGACGCGAAGCACATCCGCGATCGTCGCGCCATGCTTCCGCTTCAGCACATCGAGTTGATCGCGGCGCTGTTCCACGTGAGCAAGTCGCTCTGGATCTTCGGCCAGGCCATCGGCATACTGGCCGGCCAGTCGCGCCAACTCGTCAAGCTGGGCGAAGGCCGTGTCGAGCAATCCCCGCCACGGTGCGGTCTCCGGGTCGGCGCGCTCGAGGGCATGGAGCGCGCGCTCCGCCCGCGCGATCGCCGCC
>JANYAG010000245.1 GCA_025361465.1 Gemmatimonadota bacterium | reverse complement strand
GGATCGCCCGCGACCTGGCGGGTCCTGACCTGGCCGGGGCGGCCGATCTGCCGAGCGAGGCGCGGCGACTTCTCGAGGCCGAACGGCACGCGCTTGCGATGTTCACGTCGTGTGCCTGGTTCTTCGATGACCTCGCCCGAGTGGAACCGCGGATCTCGCTGCGTCACGCGGCCCGCGCCATCGAGTTTCTTCCTGATCGTGCCCATGCCGCCGTGCTGGCCGCACTGCTGTCCGCCCTCGCCCTTGCCCGGAGCAACGACTCGACCAAGGGAGACGGGGTCGCCATCTGGCATCGTGATGTGATGCGGGAGGCCGATGGCCCGGCGCGCCTCGCGGCCGGCCTCGCGGCCGTTCGTGAGCTCGCCCCAGCCGCCCTGGACGATGTCGTTGTCCCGACGCACCGCTGGCACCTCGATGGCGACGACATCGTGACCCATCACCGCCGGACCGACCGCGAATATCGCTGGCACACGCGGGCCTCGACGCCCGGCATCATCGCCGAACACGTCACGGTATCACTTGCGGGCAGTCCAGAGGGGGCGCACGTGATCCCCGCGCGCAACTTCCCGGCGCCCGCGCGCGATGTGCTCCGCGCGCTCGTCCGCCCAATGGTGTTCGAGGCGACGCTCAGCAGCGACGAGCGACTCGCCCTCGGCAGCGGCATCCTCGACGGGGATACGGCGCGGGATCTCGCCTTGCAGCACGCTTGGGACTTGGTCGCCGAGGACGGGCTTGAAGCGGCCGGGATCGTGGTCCATGGCGCACTCGACCTGTACGACATCGACGACGAACCGATCCCGGATGCCATGCGCACGGCCGCGTTCCTGGCCCTCGAGGCCCTGCCGCCGTCGCCGGAGCGCGAGGCGCTGGCCGACCGGCTCTGCCTCGTGCTGGATGTCGCCTGATGGCCCCGCCGCTCCGGTTCTGTTTCGGCCTCCACCTCCACCAGCCGGTCGGCAACTTCGATTCGGTGTTTGAACAGCACCTGAACGAGGTCTATCGCCCGCTGCTCGAGGCGCTGGCCGAGAGCGACACCTGGCCAGTGGCAGTGCACCTTTCCGGTCCGCTGCTTGAATGGCTCGAAGACCACGCGCCGGCCTTTCTCGACGTGATCGGCAACCACGTCGCCGCGGGCCACCTGGAATTACTCTGCGCCGGCCACGATGAACCGATTCTCGCCGTCCTGCCGCGCGAGGACCGCCGCGAGCAGGTCCATCGGCATCGCGAGTACCTCCGGCGACGCTTCGGCGCGGACGTCCGGGGGCTCTGGCTGACCGAGCGCGTCTGGGAACCGAATCTCCCGGAAGACCTCGCGACCACCGGCGTCGACTTCGTATTGGTGGACGATCGGCATTTCCGTGTCACCGGATTCACCGCCAGCCAACTGCACGCGCACTTCATGACGGAATCGGGAGGACAGCGTGTCCGACTCTTCCCCATCGACGAGAAGCTCCGCTACCTGATTCCGTTCCGCCCGCCGGCGGAGCTCGCGGACTATCTTCGCGGCCTGCGGAATGCCGGCTGCCAGTTGGCAGTACTCGGCGATGATGGCGAGAAGTTCGGCGGCTGGCCCGGCACACGGCAGTGGGTCTATCATGACGGCTGGATGGAGGCGTTCGTCAAGGCGCTCGCCCAACTTCGTGAGGCGGGCGACGTGGTGCTCTCCCGCTTCGACGAAGCCATCACCGCCACCCCTTCCGCCGGGCTCGCCTATCTCCCCTCCGCATCCTACCGCGAGATGGAAGGGTGGTCGCTGCCACCGTTTCCGGCCCGTGCACTGCACCGTCTCGAACACGGGTGGGGAGAGGAACGCCTGGCTGGCCTGGAAGGTGGCCTGCTGCGTGGTGGACACTGGCGGAACTTCTTGGCGAAATACCCCGAGTCGAACCGGCTGCACAAGGCCATGCTGGCCCTCTCCTCGCTCTGTCGGGAGCGCGGTGATCCACCGGACGCGCGCCGGGCGATCGGCCGAGCCCAGTGCAACGACGCCTACTGGCATGGCGTCTTCGGCGGCCTCTACCTCCCGAACCTGCGCGCGCCGCTCTGGGCGCAGCTTGCCGATGCGGAGCGCCTGCTTCGCGCGGGAGAGCCTATCGCGGTCGAGGCACTCGACTTTGATGCCGATGGTCACCCCGAACAGTGGGTTCACTCGGGGTCCCACAGTGCCCTGGTGGCCCCGGCCCGCGGCGGATGCGTGGAGATGGTGATGGACTTCGCGGCACGGCGGAACCTGGTGGACGTGATGACCAGGCATCGTGAGTCCTACCACGCGCCTCTTGAGTTGGCGGCAGAGAGCTCGGCACGAGTTGCCGGGGATCCCGAGGGGGGCACACCGGCGCAGGGGATGGCATCGATTCACGACCTCGAAGGCGAGCTTCGCGAGCGGCCGCCGGTGGACAGCGAACCGCGGGCCTGGTTCGTCGACCGGGTGATCGCACCGACGGCATCCGTCGAGGACTTCATGGCAGCAACCGTCCCGGTCCTGCGATCGTGGGCACGCACCGCCATGACGGTGGCCAGCACCGTCCACCCCGACGGCGTGGAGATCTATCTGCGGTCGGATGACCTCGCCAAGACACTGCATTTCGCGGCCGACGGCGCCATCACCTGCGCCTGGGCGTGGCAGACTCCCGAGTCAGGTCACCACGCCAGCGGCTGGTTCACTTCCGAAATCTCCGCGTCCGTCGGGCTGGACCTGGATGCGGCGGGCGCGGTGCGCTGGCAGTATGAGATCGGTACCGTGGCCAAGAGCGAGAAGGGCGTTGACCGGACCGTTCAGGGCATGGCCACCGTCCTCTGCTGGCCACTCAGCGCCGGAAGTGCCTCGGTGACCGTCCGGCTGCGGGATGCCACCACCGAGGGCTAAGGACCCACCCGCCCCGCGTGTCGGTGCATCCTCAGTGGTGCAACACCACGTCGAT
>JANYAG010000227.1 GCA_025361465.1 Gemmatimonadota bacterium | reverse complement strand
GACAGGGGAGGGTGTTTGGGACCGTCACCACCACCTTTGGGGTGGACGGGGTAATTTCCAAGTCGCGACTTGAGGTGAGTTCACCTCAAGCACGACTTGATATTACCTTCCGCAAGGTATTGACTGTCAATGGTTTCGCGAAGGGGATCTGGGATGCGCCTGGCCAACGGTAGCGCGATCTTCCTGCTGCTTGGGGCCTGCTCGGTGAGCATGTCGACCGGGGGCTTTCCACCCCAGATCCGGACCGTGGCGGTGCTTCCCTTCGAAAACAACACCTCGGACCCGACACTAGCGCAGGACGTCAATCGCGCCGTGCGTGAGGCCGTCCAGAGTCGGCTCGGCCTGCGGCCGGCCGCCGAAGACCGGGCTGACGCTCTCGTTCGCGGCACGGTAACCCGCTACGATCCAGACCAGCCAATCGCCTTCCAGGGGGCGGCGTCGGTGAGCGGTCGGGCCGCTCCCGTTCAGGTGACCAAGCGCCAGGTGACTATCACGGTCGATGTCGAGATCATTGACCAGAAGACGGGCAAGCCGCTCTGGAAGGGAAGCGGCCTGTCGGTCCAGGGTGAATACGATCCGGGGCGGGAGACGGAAGGTCGCCGCAAGGCGCTGGAGAAACTGGTGAACAGCATCGTGACGGGGGCGCAGTCCCAGTGGTGAACGCATGGCGTGATCGCGGGGGCAGCTCGCAGATCGGCTGTCTCGGGACCCTGGTGCTCTTCGGAATCTTCGTCTACGCCCTGGCGCAGGTCGGGCCACCGTGGCTGCGCTACCAGCAGTTCCGGGACGAGATGCACGCCGACGCTCAATTCGCCATTTCGCTTCCGGATTCGGTCATCAGGAATCGGCTGATGCTGAGGGCGGATACGCTGAGGCTGCCATTGGAAGCGAAGCGAAAGCTGTACATCCACCGCAGCCTGAACCCGAAAGTGATCCTCATCCGTTCCCAGTACAACGAGATCGTCCACTTCTTCCTGCTGGGTGACAAGGTGCTGACCTTCCGCCCGAGGGTCGAGGAACCGATCTGACCAGAGCGAGCAGTGCCGCGAAGATCCGCCGTCTTGGCGAGACGGCCGCTTGGCGCCAGACCGTTTCTGGTCCCGTCGTCTTCACTAATGGTGTCTTCGATCTCTTCCACGCCGGTCATGTGCACCTGCTGGAGCACGCGGCGGCGTTGGGCGGCTCGCTCATTGTCGGTCTCAACAGTGACGCCTCCGCGCGGCGACTTGGCAAGGGGCCGGATCGTCCCATCGTGCCTGAAGACGACAGGGCGCGCGTCGTCGCCTCGCTCGGCTGTGTCGATCGGGTGGTGCTGTTTGACGACGACACTCCGGCCACGCTGATCGCGGCACTCCTTCCCGATATTCTGGTCAAGGGCGGCGACTACCAGGCGGATACGGTCGTCGGTGCCGAGGTTGTGCGCGCCCATGGTGGCCGAGTCGTAATCGTCCCACTGCTTCCGGATCGTTCGGCCACTCGTCTTCTGGAGCGTCTTCGTGCCTCGTCCTGACGGTCGCAGCAACACCGAGCTCCGTGCCACCGTACTGGAGCGCCGGGCCAATCCGTATGCCGAAGGGTCCTGCCTCGTGCGAATGGGCGGCACCCTGGTCCATTGCACCGCAAGTGTGGAATCCGGTGTGCCGCGTTTCCGGAAGGGCACTGGCCTCGGCTGGGTGACGGCTGAATACGGCATGTTGCCGCGGGCGACCTCGGAGCGCACCGACCGCGAGCGGAATGGGCCTGGCGGACGGACGTCGGAGATTCAGCGGTTGATTGGCCGGTCGTTGCGGGCGGCCATGCGCACGTTCGAGTTCGGCGAGTACACCATCAAGGTGGATTGCGACGTCCTGACGGCTGATGGTGGCACCCGCTGTGCCAGCATCACCGGTGCGTGCGTTGCGCTCCAGGACGCCTGCACCTGGTTGGCTGGACAGACCAACCAACCCTCGCCATTTGGCCGGCTCGTAGCAGCGGTCTCTGTGGGAAAGGTGGCCGGCGAAGCGCGACTCGATCTCGCCTACCTCGAGGACCGGGACGCCGAGGTAGACGCCAATGTCGTGATGCTGGAGCCGGCTTCGTTCGTGGAAGTGCAGGGCACCGGCGAGCAGGGGACGTTTGACCGGGCGGAGCTCGACCGGCTGCTCGATTTGGCACAGGGAGGGCTGGCACAGCTCTTCGCGTTGCAGCGGGCGGCGCTCAGCGCGTGAACCGGTTGCTCGTCGCCACCCGGAGCAGGGGCAAGCAGGCCGAGTTCCGCGCCCTGCTCGCGCCGCTGGGCTGCGAGATCGTCTTCCCCGACGACATCGGCATGGCTCCATCCCCCGAAGAGGACACGCTGGAACGCTTCGCGACGTTCGAGGAGAATGCGCGGGCCAAGGCGGCCTGGTTCGCCGCACGCGCGGGGATCGCCACCCTGGCCGACGACTCGGGACTTGAGGTCGACGCGCTGAACGGCGCACCAGGGGTCCACTCCAAGCGTTTCGCCGGACGAGATGGTCCGGACTATCTCGTGACCGCCGCCAACAACGACGTCTTGCTGGCCCGCCTGAGCGGCGTCGCGCCGGTCGATCGGACGGCACGGTACCGCTGTGTCCTGGTGTGGCATGATCCGGTGAGCCAGGCCGAAGTGGTGACGGTTGGAACGACCCGGGGGCGGATCGCCGAGGCGCTGCAAGGGAGTGGCGGATTTGGGTATGACCCGCTCTTCGTCAGTGAGGAACTGGGAGTGACATTCGGCGCAGCGTCGCGTGCGGCGAAGGACGCCGTGTCACATCGCGGCCGCGCGGTCGCGACCATGGTCGCCGCACTGAAGGCACGCGGCGCCTAGAGGAAGGCAATCTCCTTGGCCGACGCGCTGACGACAAAGCATCGCTCGTTGTTCGAGGTGCTATCTGCCGGGCTGAGAAAGAACCCCTGCCGGTCCGGATGATAGCCGTTGGTAGTTCCCACCAGGACTTCGCCATCATTGAACACGACGCGGACCTTGCGACCCGGGAGGGTGTGGTCGAAGGTGTTGGTGTCGTTGTGGTCGGGTGACCCGGTCAAGTCGCGAACGAAGAAGACGGCCTTCAGGCTTGGGATGAGCACTTCCACCGGCTCGGCGCCCGTGGGGCTTCCCGCAGGCCGCAGGTGGAATCGGTCTTTGGCGGGGAAGAAGTCGTTGGTGAGGCCTTTCAGGATGCGTCCGTCCTGGCAGTGCGCGACGACCTGGATCATGGGTGCCTCATCAAGTGCGTGGGAGTCCGGGGACGGGCAGAATGCTACATCCTCCGGGCCTGAAGACTGAAGGTGCTATACGCCACCGGACGACGAGACTATGTTGGCTGTCGACGTGAGTGGAGCCAAGTCGCGCGAGCGGGCGGCGCTCTGCGGGACGATTCGTGCGCACCAGCTCACACATCTGGCGGTTCTTGGGTGTTCAAGAACGGTGTAAGTTATAGTGCAGTCATCACATCGGGGCGTGGCGCAGTCCGGTAGCGCGTCCGCTTTGGGAGCGGAAGGTCCCGGGTTCAAATCCCGGCGCCCCGACTGAGTAGGTCGAAGCCCCGTAACGTTCACCGACGTTACGGGGCTTCTCGCGGCGGCCCCCTGCGTCTGTGGCGGCTGGTACCCGGCTAGACGTAGTCCCGGTATTGCGGCTGGTAAATGGTCGCGGCCACATGGCCGGCCAAATCAACCGGGGGCGAGAGCCGGGTCAAGCCCCGGGCGAACACGACTTCCGCGACGGCGACCGCGATCGCAGCTGACACCTGGCGGATCCGCTTCAGGTCGGGGAAGATGCGCCCCAGCGTCAGGTCCTCCTCGGTCACCAGCGATGCGAGGGTCTTCGCGGCCACGTAGAACATCTCGTCGGTGACACGGGAAGCCTCGCTGGCCAGCACGCCGAGCCCGACACCCGGAAAGATGTAACTGTTATTGCCTTGGCCCGACACGTGGGTCTTGCCGTTGAGCGTCACCGGCGCAAACGGACTGCCGCTGGCAAAGATCGCGCGTCCATCGGTCCACCCATAGGCTTGCTCGGCGGTGCATTCGGCCTGCGAGGTGGGGTTCGACAGCGCGAAGACGACCGGACGCTGGTTGAGCTTGCCCATGGCGCGGACGACGTCCTCGGTGAAGGTCTGGGGCATCCCCGACACGCCGATCAAGGCGGTCGGTTTGACCATCGCGATGGCCTCGAGCAGGGTCTTGGCCGGGGCATGGTCGTGTGCGAAGCGCAATTTGTGCTCAACCAGATCGGTGCGGTTCTTGACGACGAGCCCTTTCGAGTCGACAAACCAGCAGTTGCGCCGCGCCGCGTCCTGCGAAAGCCCGGCCGACATCATCGCCGAGACGAAGAGGTCTCCGATGCCGATGCCGGCCTCGCCAGCGCCGAGGAAGAGCACGCGCTCGTCAACCAATGCCGTGCCGGTGAGCCGCTCCGACGACAGCAGGCCTGCCAGCGTGACCCCGGCCGTCCCCTGGATGTCGTCGTTGAACGTACAGGCACGGTCGCGGTATCGGTGGAGCAGGCGAAACGCGTTCGCGTTGCCGAAATCCTCGAACTGGATGCAGGCCTTCGGAAACAACTCCTGCACCGCGACGACGAATTCCTCGACGATCTCATCGAATTCCGCGCCCCGGAGACGCGGTTGCGGCGTCCCGATGTAGAGCGGATCATCGCGCAGCGATTGATTGTTGGTGCCGACATCCAGCATGACCGGCAGGCACTGGGCTGGGGGCACGCCGGCGCATGCGGTGTACAGCGACAGCTTGCCGACGGGGATACCCATACCGTTGGCGCCGAGGTCCCCGAGGCCGAGAATGCGCTCGCCGTCGGTGATCACGATGACCCGGACATCGGCGTGCGGCCAATTCTGCAGCACGGCGCGAATGCGCCCCTTCTCCTTGCGGGTGATGTACAGGCCGTGCGGTCGCCGGAAGATGTGCCCATACCGCTGGCAGGCCAAACCGACCGTTGGCGTATAGATGATCGGCATCATCTCCTCGAGGGGCTCGAGGATGAGCCGGTAGAACAGCGACTCGTTCCGTTCCTGCAGTGAAACGAGGTAGATGTACTTCTCCAGCTCGTCTGCCTTGCGCTGGAAACTCTGGTACACGCGATTGAGTTGCTGCTCCTGCGTGTTGACGTAGGGAGGCACCAACCCGCGCAGGCCGAGCGCGTCGCGTTCGGCGTCGGTGAAGGCGGTGCCCTTGTTCAGGAGCGGGTCATGGAGCAGGTCGAAGCCGCGCTTGCCGTGCAGGTGAAGTGACGTGGTCACAGCCAACTCCTTGAATGTTGCCCCGCGTGAAGATGCCATCAACACAAAGTCTAGTCTCATCGGTCGGGCGCCACCAACACGCGCGGTGGCGAGAATGGTGTCGGGGAATCGCCGACAGAACTCTCCCGGCCTGTACCCGCGGTGCACGTCATCGCGAAACGGACGACACGCGTGAGAGCGGATGCAATTCCGATCAATCGGCCTCTCCATTCGCCGTGAGGGCCTTCATAGGTCTCGGGAAGCAGAAGGGACGCGACGAGCCCGTAAGAGGTCGTCGCGACAGGGCGGCCATCGTCGCCTGTTCCGGCGGGGCCGAGCGCCCGGCCATCCGGTTGATCGACCAGGCCCACTCGCAGGGCGAGTTCGCTGCGAGCAATGGGCTGGGCGAGGCGTATCAGGGAGAAGTACCAGGCGAGCTGGTGCGATCCATGCTCGATCAGGACACCATTCGCGATCGCGTCGTGCACGTGAGTAACGTGGAAAAGGACCCTCGCGTGTGGCAGGCCGAGCATGTCCGCAGCGAGGGGATCGCGTCCATGCTGAGTGCCGCGATCCTCGGCCGGACCGGTGCGTTGGGCGTCCTGCGCGCGTACGGCGCGCCCCGCCTCCGGCCCTAGTTCACCACCCGCGTCGCCGTGAAGGTCAGTCGCGCCGTTCGCTGAAGGTATGTCCCGGGGTTGAAGTTGCCGTAGAAGTACCAAGTCATGTTGATGGTGCCTGATGCCGTTGCGTCAGTGAAGGTCACATCCGCGTCCAGGGCCATGAGCCGTTGTCCATCGACCCACGGCACATCGGGCCGTTGGAAACAGAGGGGAACACGCAAGCCGAGCAGATGGCCGGCGGTGACCGTTCCGCTGAATGAATAGAAATCTTCATTGATGTGGCAGAGCGGGTTCACCGGCCCGGCCTGTTGCAGCAGGTTCCACCCACTGACCTGAGGTGCAGTCGGGATGGTAGTGGACGCACTCGCGAAGCTGGTCACGATGAAGGCGTCGGCCGTGGCCTGGTCCAGGAGGTTCGCCAGGGTGATGGATTGACCTTCGAGCAGGTAGAGTCCCACCGGGGCGGTCCGTGACGGCAGGCCCGGCGGCGAGAACGCCTGGTCGACGATCCTGATTCCACCCTTGGTGATTCCGCTCGCGATCCGCCCGACGATCTCGCTGTCAGCGCGCCAGCGACTGTCGTAACTCCCAAGCTCCACTACCGGGGGTTGCGAGAGACCGAAGGCCACCGAGGCCGAGGTAAACTTCCAGGCGAGCAGTGGTGAAGTCATGGTCACAGTGCCATGACCGACTGCAATCACGCTGTCATCGGGAGTCCGGCGCACCTGCAGTGTCACCGGTACATCTCCTGCACCGGACAGCGTGGTCGTGACATTCGAGGTCGTGGTGTTCACCGTGGTCGTCGTGCCGCCACTGCCGAACTTCCAGACAAAGCGGACCGGGGGAAGTGCCGGGCCCACCACCGTGGCGGAGAAGGACTTGGAGACCCCCGGGTCGGCCGTGAGCCCGGTGGGGATGGTGACGACCCAGTGCTTGGCGCGGAGCCACCGGAAATCCAGCCATCTCGCAGTAATGCCATCCGTCTGCACCATCACAATGCCGAGGCGCTTGTCGGCCTCGCTGGCCTGATTGATGAGGTAGCCCTCGGCGCCTAGCCCCGCCATGGTCGAGAGCGACCCGTTGGTATTGCGGGAATACGCCGTAAATGGTTCCACCTTGCCGGCCGGGTTCGGGAGCAGGGACGGCATCCCTTGCGTGCAACTGGCACACTCGACCCAGACGCGAGTTGTGTCATCCACGAGATACAGAATGGTGTCGTCAACGAAACCACCACGCGCCTTGACCTTGGCTGTCGGCCAATTCGATGCGCCGTCACCGTTGCTTCCCTTCGAGAGCGCGTCGATGTTCTGGGCGACTCCGGACATCTTGACCCATTGCCCGATCGGCGTCGTTCCGATCCAACTGGCGGTCTCCTGGGTGCCTTGCTCGTCCTTGACCACCGCGAGAGGGGCGAAATGCCCACCGGTGAACTGCACCGAGGCGGAAACCCCATGCTGGAGGGCATTCGCAAAGTCGATCTTGCCGCCGGTGACCCGATAGACCGTGAGCGGAACTGCCCCACCTGGGAGGTCTGCCATCATGAACTGCGGGAGATGTGAGACGACCAGGCCGGCCTTGAGCACATTGTAGAAGGTCTGGTCGGCCTGCCCGGCCAGCATGGAATTGCGGATGGTCTGGATTGTGGCACTGAGGTGCGAGTACTTCCCGACCCAGGACTGGAACGCGGCGGCGCGAAGTCCGACCCGGTTACTGAAGACGATTTCCGGAAGTTCAAGGTACTTCTGGCCAAGGGCGCCACCACCCTGCGACTTGAGCGAAGCGAAATACGCCATCTCCGTAATGGTGGCTCCCAGTTCGATGGGGCCCGCGTCCGAGGCTGGGCTGGGGGTGAAGGAAGTTTCCCACATGGGGAACTCCCATTGGTCCACTCCAGGCCGGAATCCGGTGTCCACGTCACTTGCAAGCTCTGCAGCCGTCATGGCCGACACCACCACCTCGGCGTCGTAACCGGTGGTCATCAGGAAGCCGAAGAGGCCAGGCCGGGTCACTGAAAGGTGCGGCGAAGGAATCCAACTGGCGTCGAAGTGCTGTACCGCCACCGTGATCGACGCGGCATCATAGCTGACCGTCTGCAGGACCTCGATGACATTGCTCACGGGGTCCCGGATCAGCACGAAAGGAATGGTGCCGGCCGGGACTACGGCCGGCAACGTCAGCATCATCGACTGGGCTGCACGGCCGCTGTCGCTGCTGGTGATGTGAACCACTGCTCCAACCGGATTGACACCCGTGCGCCGTGGCCAACTGGCGTTCGATCGCTGTTCCAGGGTCCAGGTCGCCGAGACCTGGAAGGCTCCGCTCGGTATCACCAGACGGGTCCCCGCCAGCACGCCGGTATTCACCGCCAGCGTGGCACCGCCGCTTCCGACCGTCTGAGTCGCCACCGTCACCGACGCGATCGTTGCCGTGGCGACGAACTTCGCCGTGGCGAGCGACGCGGCACTTGCCGACATCACGTTGCGTCCTTCACTGTTGCCGAGGTGCCAGTCCCCTGGGCTGGCCGTGCCGTCTGCAGCTGTCGTCGCACTGGTGGCCTGCAACGATCCCCCGCCAGAATCGATGGTGAAGCTGACCGTTACGCCTCCCACCCCACGCCCCGCGGCATCCTTGACCGCAACGACCGGCTTGATGGAGAGGGTGGCCCCGGGCTCGGCTGCCTGGCCGTCACCGGCCTGAATGCTGATGACCGCAGGCGTGGTCCCGCCGGGCGGCGGAGTCGTGGTTGGGGAACCGCCGCCACAGGCGGCAACGATCAGGAGCAGCGGGGCAGGGAAGCGTCGGCGCATCGATCCCTCAGGGAGTAGTCTGAGAGATCAGGCGCATTCAAGGGTGAAAGTGGCTCATTTGGTGCCAGAGCCCGCGCTAGCCGACCCGGCTCAGGGTGGCAGCACCTCCGACGCCCTGCCACGCGACTTCAGGAACCCCTCCAGCCGCACCCGCGCCTGTTCGGTCCGAAGATGCCCCGGGGCAAGGCCTGCCGTGAGGCTGGCATACCCCGCCCGCAGCAACCGCTCCGCTTCGGCGTCGCGGTGGCGGCGACCCAGGACTTCGCCCAGCATGCTCTGGATCTGCCCAACCGCCCAGTGCGTCGCCCCGAAGGTGGCGAGGCGCACGGCGAGGGCGTCGCGCAACGATGCTTCGCTCGCCGCCAGCTCCCCGAAGGCGGCCTGGCATTGCCCCAGCTGAAGCAAGGCCACGCCGAGCGTCGGGTCGGTTTCGGCCATGACCTTTCCCCGGAGCGACAGCATCTCACGAATCAGCGGGAGTGCTTCGGGACAGCGTCCCTCTTCAATCCTCGCGGCGGTGACCATTCGCAGGGCCGAAACCGTGGCGGGGTTGCTGCGCCCGAATTCCTTTTCGTCGATCGCCACCGCGCGCTGCGCCACCTGCTCGGCCTCGGCGTACTTTCCGTTGAAGATCAGGGTACCGGCCAGCGGCTGCAGCGCAGAAGCAACGCTCGGATCATTCGGTCCCCGGGCCTGTTCGGCGAGCTTCGCCGCTTCCCGCAGCACCGGTTCCGCTTCCGCATACCGGCCAAGCTGCGACATCGCCGTACCCAGGTTGGCGCGCGTGGTGCCACGGAGTTCGAGGTCGCCGGGACGAAGGCGGTCGAGTGCCGTTGCCACCGTGTCGTACAGTGCGATCGCCTCCTTGAGCTTCCCCCCGTTGAGCATGGCTTCCGCGACATTGCCGAGGCCTTCATAGATCTTCGACGAGTCTCCCGGCGTCACCTTCCCGCGCATGGCGAGCGAAGCACGATAGAGCGACTCCGCCTTCGCCCGGTCCCCCACTTCCGCCTCGATCGCCGCGAGGTTGAAGAGCGCATCAACCTTGTCCATCGACGGTGTGTCACCGTCGACCTGCCGACGGTAGCGGAGGGCGTCCTCAAGCAGCGGCTTGGCGCGATGGTAGTGGTACATGTTGGTGAGCGTGGCACCGAGCGTGAGCTGGATGG
>JANYAG010000053.1 GCA_025361465.1 Gemmatimonadota bacterium | reverse complement strand
GTGGATTGGCAATGAAGTTCGCGGCGGCCACGGAGCAGACGCCAACCGGCTGGAAGAAGGCATTGCGCAGCCCGCCCGGTGGTGGCGGCGGTGCGGCGAATGTCCCATCGGTGAGGGACGCATCATTGGTGATGTTGAGCGAACCGCCAAGCGTGTACGTGCCGCCGGTGACGTGATATCCCCCTTGCGCCACGATCGTGACACTCGGCGGCGTGGTGGGCGCCGTGCTGCAGCCGTTGTTCACGTTGCCGATTGCGTTGTACACCCCAGTGATCGTCATGCTGAGGGTGACGCAATCACCACTGAGCGTGCCGGCAATGGTGACTGGTCCGGAGACGTTCAACGTCAGGTCACCGGTCATCGTCACCGTGACGCCAGCGGGAATGTTGACGCTGGTGAAGCTCTGTACCCCGCTCAGGTTCGTGTTCGTCGATGGCGAGAATGCGGTGGCGGTGCCGGTCGCGGTGAAGGTCGCGGGATTTCCGGTGATCCCCGTTCCGGTCGCCGTGGCGGTGAGGGTGTTGGCACCGGCCGCCGCGCCAAGAGTCCAGCTCCCCACCGTGGCGATGCCGAGGGCGTTGGTGGTGGTGCTCGCGCCAGTCACGCTGCCCCCGCCGGTGGCGACCGCGAAGGTCACGGTGACGCCCGCCACCGGGTTGCTGCTGGCATCCACGAGTTTTACCGCCGGTGCCACCGCGACCGCACCATTCACCACCGCGGTCTGCGCATCGCCGGCCTGCTTGGTCATCGCGGTCGCGACCGGGAGAGCCGTCGCCGTCGCGGTGAAGGTGAGCGGCGAGCCGATCGAGCCAACGCTGGTCGCCGTGAGGGTGTTGCTGCCGGCCGTGCCGCCAAGGGTCCAGCTGCCGACGGTGGCCACCCCGTCCGCGCCAGTGACGGCGGACGCGCCGGTGAGCGACCCGCCACCACTGGCCACGGCAAAGGTCACCGTCGTCCCCGCCACCGCGGCGTTGCTTTTGTCGAGGATCTTGACCGCCGGCCGGATCGCCACGGCCGTGCCGACCGTGGCACTCTGGCCGTCGCCGGCGATCTTCGACATGGTGGGCGAACTGGAATTGGTGGTGGTGTCACCGCCGCAGCTGACCAGCAGCGCGGCGAGCACGGCAAAGAGCGCGCGATCCCGGGAAGGCGAGGACATCGGCAACCTCGACGGCGAAGAGGCCAAGTTGTGGCTGGCGTCTCGGAGGGACTCCCTAACCCCCACGAGGCGTCGAGAGGATCAGGGAGTTTACTGCTCGGAATTAGAGCCCGCTAGGGCCCCCGCTTCACCGGTTCGCCCAACCGGCCTACTGGAACCAGAATACCGGCTTCTCCATCCCGCAGCGGGTGCCGTCGGTGGCCATCGCGTGCGAGGCGTCCACATGGAAGGTGAGCTGGCCGGGCACGATCAGGCTGGCCCCCAATGGCACCAGCTGGCCGTGGTTGATCCCGCGCCCGAGCGCCGCGACGGTGTCCCGCGTGATGAAGATGGTGACGTGGTCGTTCGACGGCACGGTGTCGCTGCCGGTGGCCACGATGGGATTCAGGTTGACGTCAACCCAGGCACTATCGCCAGCGCGGTAAATATCGCCGGTATACTCGGTGCCGAGGGTGCAGCCGCCGAACGTGCTCGAGGGCCGTGACCGCAGCACGTCCGACATCTTGAACATGACGCAGGGATACGTGGCGGCGGCTGGCGTCCCTTCGAAGAGCACCGGATTCGTCATGAAGTCCTTGTCGACACCGGCCGTGCCAAGGTCCTGCACCAGCACCGGGCTGGAGCAGTCGCCACTGGTGCTGACGTACAGCGCGTAGAGCTTGATCGTGAATGAGGCGACGCTGCCAAAGGTGAGTCCGTCTGGTGGCGTGAGCATCGGCGCGCCGGACGGGGACGCGGCCGATCCGCCGACGGCCGGGGCACCGGAACCGTAGACGACCAGCGCGGGAGTCGACGTGTGCGTCAGGACGGTGCTGCCGGCGCACCCGGCGAGAAAGAGGACCGTGGCAAGGGCACGGGCCAGAGCGGCGTAGGGCTTGAAGAAGAGTGACATCATCGACCTCCTGAACGGTTGGTGTCAGAAGGAGCGATAGTCATCGGAGGTGATGACGCGGGCGTTCCTTCGACGGCTGGGCTGTCTCGATGAGACCCCTGGCTTTGCGACCCCGGATCGCTCCGGGTGTGCCTGTTCGGTGAACGCGCCTGCGGCGCGCCGCATTCCCAAGACGCAAACGGCCTGCCACCTTGTGACAATTGGTACGACGTTGCAGCGCAACGGGTTAACGCCGGCCACCCGGGCACGCCCGGTGCCGCGGTGCCGCCGTCGGCGACATCCATCCCTTGGCTCTGCCAGTGAGTGTTCGAGAACTAGCCAGTTGGCGACAGCAGCGCCGCGCCCGCTAATGCCCTTTCTTCTCCTCCCGATCCGCGTCCGCGATGTCGAGCGACATCGGGAAGAAGAGCGACGAGCGCACCCTGGGGTACGGCGTCCCCCAGCCGCGCGCGTCCTGCCAGAGAATCCGGTTGAGCGCCTCGGTGGGTGCGGCGTCTGGCGAGTCGAAGCGCATTTTCGCCGAGGCAAGCGCCGCCTTGCGCTGGGCACCACGGACGCTGGCCGGGGAAGGGTTCACGGCGTAGATCGACTGCTTCGGTTCGAGCGCCGTGTAGGGCCGCGCGTCCGGCTTCTCATTCGGCCCGAGGAAGCTCGGCCCCATGTCGGCGGCGACCAGGTCAAAGATCGAGAGGGCAGGGAGGCCAAGAATCAGCTCGATCGTCTTGAGCATCGAGGGATGGTTGTAGAAGGTCGCATCCACCGCGCCACGACGGGTGTAGGGCGAGATCGCCAGCGCCACCGTGCGATGCCCGTCCACATGATCGACGCCGTTCTGCGCGTCGTCCTCGACGACGAAGATGGCCATCTCGTGCCAGAACTTCGAGTGGCTCAATCCCTCGACCACCTGGCCAAGCGCCAGGTCATTGTCGGCGACACACGCTTTCGGCACACACCACCCCGCCCC